>JAUZEU010000234.1 GCA_030838885.1 Bryobacterales bacterium
GCACAAGTCCCTTCAGATGATCTTCATCCAGCGCCTTCATGCCGTCTTCAAATTCCCGGCCTGTGGTCTCATTAAACTGTTCAATCCGGATGTAACCAATGCCCGGTTTGAGCGCAAAAATCTCGGGGACGCTCTTGCGGCTGATCTCATCGCGAACGATGTCGAATATTACAGGCTTCTCGATGCCCTCGCGAGCAACCTTGATCTGAACCGGAGTACCCTTAGGCCCCTTCAACAGGTCCGCAACCTTCGTCGAATCAAGACCCTCGGTCGATTTGTCGTTCACCTCAATAATGATGTCGCCTGGACGGAGCCCAGCCTTATAAGCGGGCGAACCGACGAACGGAGCGATCACGATTGTCTTGCCATTGCGCCCCTGCACCTGCATCCCGACCCCGTAATAATGACCGCGCTGATCTTCTCTCAGCCCCTCAAAGTCCTTCGGATCGAAGAAGTTAGAGTGCGGATCGAGCGTGCGCAGCATACCTGGAATAGCGCCTTTATAAATGGCTTTATCCGAACTCACCGGGTCAGCAAAATTCTGTTCGACGGTGGAATAAACCTTGGTGAATGCCTGCATACTCGTCTTGACGTCGTCGTCAGAAGACGCTGCGGAAGCGACCTGAACCTTAGGTCCGTAAACGCCGCCTATCAGGGCGCACAACAGAACCAGCAGGGGTATGGGGAAGAAAGACCGGCGACGAAGGGGCATGCCGAGTTTGGTACCGTCCTTTTTAGAAGTATAACAATGCAGATGCAAGCCGGAGCCCAAACGTTACTGTTTTGGCTTGCCTGCTGCTCCCGGCTGTTTCAGCAGTATGTCGAGTTTGTGCCGGATATTGGTGTCCGGATCCTGAAACAGCACGTCGTCGCCCAGGTGTTGGCTCTCGACGACTCCTCGCCGATTGATAAACGCGACAATAGGCACAAAGTAACCCTGTTCCGCAGGTTGTTTCAACCAGTTCATCACGGTCGTCTCGTCGGAGTATCCCACCGGAAAGCCGCGGGCAAACTGCTCGGTGAAATGCGGCAACCCTGCTTTCGCCCCGGTATCGAACACTACTCCCAGCACCTGCACGCCCTTCGGACCGTACTCTTTTTGGTACATGTCCAACTGCTGCGCGAAGTGCTGGCAATGGGGGCAGCCAGTCTGCATCATTGCGAAGATCACCACTTTCCCCCTGACGCTGCTCAGCAGTTTCGTGGATCCATCCGCCATGTGGAGAGCGAACTCCGCAGCTGGCCGCGGCGTTTGGGCAAAAGCAGAAACGGCATGGAAAAGAGAAACGGTAGAAAGGATGAAGGGCAGAAGGACTCTCATGTTTCCATAATCCCCCTCGTGCCCTACCCGCTTGCTACTTGCTCGCAGCGATGACGCTTGCGCGCACCGGCCCGGCGCTATCCGACCCTGCGCCGTCTGCACGATATCGTGCCAGTCGCGCGGCCGCCTTAGCCCTGGCTTCCTCGGAAATCTGAATGTGATTTTCCACTGCAACAGCACCGCCCAACTTCGCTATCCTGGTCGCGACACCTTTGTGCTGAATCACGTTCGTCTTTCCCTCGAGCGTGGCCACCCCGCCCTGTACGGATACCGTGAAGTGTTCCTTGCCGCTCATTTTCGATCTCGCGAGCCGCGCTTTAATATTTCGCTCAATCTGAGCATCCGGAAGGACACGTGCCCCTTGAGCCGGACTTGCACTTGTTTTTGGAGCACCGGTTCCACCTGTGGCGACCGATGCTGCCTGGCCCTGCCCCGCAAGTGCGGCGGCCAGTACCAGGGCGCAGAGATATTGCTTCACGCTGATCCGCAGCTTACACCTGCCTGAAGCGCCTGTCTGTACCTCTCAAAACATATTGGGGGTAGCCAGTCAGGCCGGAACCGTGGTTTTGAGCAAGGTGCTCTCGCCCTGCAACAAATGTTCAAACATGAGGGAGCGGGCCCGCTCCGCCTCGCCAGCCTGAATCGCCAAAAGCATCTCTTCATGCGCAACCAGCGGGGTGCCATCATCCCGCAGCGAAGAAGTTACCGTGAGGCTTCGCGTCATCGCCTGATGCAGAGATGAAAACATTCGCTGGCAAACCCGGTTGCCCGAAGCGCGCCAGATGGTCTCATGGAACCGGAGATCCTGCTCAGCCAGTTCCTCGGCATCCATTGCGGGATTTGCCTTCATCGCCGCTACCGCCTTGCCCAGTTCCGTCAGATCGTCTTCGGATCGCCGACTCGCTGCCCGCGCTGCGAGTTCAGGCTCCACAATCCGCCTCGCCTCGAAGAGTTCCTGAAAGGTTATCCCGTCCACCAGGATAAGGAAATCGAGTGGCGCCCCCAGCATGGTCGAGGCATCGTGCTTCAGGTAAGTGCCATCGCCCACCCGTTGATACACGATACCCATCACATCCAGCGCCTTAAGCGCCTGGCGGATAGAGCCGCGGTTCACACCGAACTGCCGCGCGAGTTCACGTTCGGGCGGCAGTCTGCTGCCCGGATGAAGCTCACCGCTGGAGATCATGTCCTTCAACCCCGCCACAAGTGCATGTGTCAGGTCTTTCGCTTTGCGCACCGGCATTCCGGTAGTCACCCCGTTTGAACTCGCCAAGCATATCAAAGGGGGCGGCCAAATGCTCAGGTCGAAAGTGAAGGCGGCGAATTGCTTAGACGTGATCCACTTCGCGCAGCCAGTCAGGCCGCTTCAGCACCTCGCGCGGCTTGCTCCCGTCGGGCGGTCCAATGACACCGTCGCGGTACATCGTGTCGAGAATACGCGCCGCGCGGCCGTAACCCAGCCGAAGCCGGCGCTGCAGCGTGGACGTGGATGCCTTGCCCATTTCGAGCACCACTCGCATCGCCTCTTCATACATCGGATCCTGCTCGCCGCTCGTCGAATCTTCTATTTCCACCTCTCCGTCTTCGCTCGGAGGAGCGAGGAGGAAGGATTGATCGTATTCAGGCTTGGCCTGCGCCTTCCAGTAATCCACAACTTTGATGATTTCCGTTTCCGTTACGAACGCGCCGTGAACGCGTGTCAGCCGGGATGAACCGGGCGGCAGGAACAACATGTCACCCTTGCCCAGCAGATGTTCGGAACCCATCACATCGAGAATGGTTCGGCTGTCCACGCGGGTCGCCACGCGAAAACTGATTCGCGCCGGAAAGTTTGCTTTGATGATGCCGGTGATGACGTCCACGCTGGGGCGCTGTGTCGCGAGCACCAAATGCATACCCACGGCGCGCGCCATCTGCGCCAGTCGCGTGACCGATTCCTCTACGTTGCGACCTTCCAGGATCATCAGATCGGCCAATTCGTCGATCAGGATCAGAATGTACGGCAGGGGCTGCAACTCTTCCGCGGGGGCTGCTTCTTCCTTATCTTCGAAGAGGCTGAGCGGCTGGCCACGCATCTGCCGGACCTTCTTGTTGTATTGGTCGATATTGCGGGCGCCCTGCTCAGCCAGCAGACGCAGGCGCCGTTCCATTTCAAGCACCGCATTCCGCAGCGCGTTGGTGGCCTTGCGCGGATCTGTAATCACCGGCGTGAGCAGGTGCGGCACGCCTTCATACATTCCCAGTTCCACCCGTTTCGGATCCACCATGATCATGCGCACTTCGTCCGGTGTCGATTTATAGAGGATCGACATGATCAGCGAGTTGATCATGACCGACTTACCGGAACCCGTCGAGCCTGCAATCAGCAGGTGGGGCATGGTTTCCAGCGCCGCGACTTTGATGCGCCCGTTGATATCCTTGCCCATCGAAATCGTCATGTGAGACGGGGAGGACTCAAACTCTTCCGATTCCAGGACCGCGCGCAGGCTGATCAGTTCACGTTTCGTATTCGGCACTTCAATGCCGATCGTCGGCTTGCCGGGAATGCGTTCAATGAGAATCGACTCGGCCTGCAGACCAAGGCAAAGGTCTTCCGTCAACGTAGTAACTTTGGTGTATTTGATGCCCGCTTCCGGCTTGAATTCAAAGGTGGTTACCACCGGGCCCGGGTTGATCTGGACGATGGAACCGAACACGTTGAATTCTTCGAGCTTGGATTTGATCACGGCGGCCGTGGTCTTCAACTCCTGCTCGTCGAAGGCAGAGCGGACAGGGATTTCATTCAGCAGTTCAGTGGAGGGCAGCCGGTAAATAGTGGGCAGCTTAGGGTGGATATCCCGCTTTACCGTTTTGGAAAACGGGAAATCCAGCACGTTGGAGGGGGGAGGCGGTAATTCATCCAGACGGCAGATCGGAATCTCGCCGGTCCGGACTTCGGTCCCCTCAGCTTCAGGAGCTTCCGCTTCTGATTCCGCTTCTGCAGCCGCAAGCGGCTCATCCCACGGCATGGTTTCCGATACTATCTCCGGTTGCCGGCGCCCGCGCGTGCGCTGAGTGGGCATCGGTTCGGGCACGATCGGAGGAGAGAATTCCCCGCCCGATTCCGCCACTGGGTCCGGCTCACTCGCCGCGACCCGCCGTTTCGGCTCCGCCTGGGCAGAAGCCCGCGCTTCCCGCTTTTCCAAAGCCACCTCCCGCCGGTGTTCCTTCCAGCGGTTCCAGCGATCGCGCACTCCCGCAAAGAACTGCAGCACGGGTCCGAAGAACCTGGCTACAAAGCCATCAAGCGCCGCGAGCGTGAAGGTGGAGACCAGATACGTAGAAACGATCAGACTGGTTGCCAGTACAACCCCCGCGCCGGCCACATTCAGGCCTTGACGGAGAAACCCCGCAACCAGAAACCCTGCCGCACCACCGGGCAGAATCGTATGCTCGAACAGGCGCCACTCCGGCAGCAGGGCGGCGGCCCCGCATGCCGAAAGCAACAGCAGCGCGCTGCCGAATAACCGGATTAAAGGCGCGGAAACCTCTTCCGAGCGGATCCACTTCCATCCCAGTCCGAAAATCAGCACCGGAAACAGAAAAGCCGCCAATCCGAAAGACTGCAGGAAGATGTCCGCAAGGTAAGCCCCTATCGGACCGATCAGGTTCTCCGAATGGACACGGTCCGTGACCGTATTCAGTGAAGGATCAGTGGGATGGAACGACGCAAAGCTCAGGAGGACGAGGATGCCTGACGCAAGAAACAGGAATCCCATCACCTCATTGAGGCGTCTGGACTGGGTCGGTGTAAAAAGTCTCATCCGGCTGGCGGTCGGAAGAAAACCAGAGCAGAACCAGTATCGCAGAAAACTCGCTCAACGGTTAGGGCAGGGTTTTGAGTCGGGGCCAGGAAAGTAGAACACCATTTCGGTCACCACCGGATTCACCTTGCGCATGGCAGGCGTTGACGAAGGCACTGGTTTGTCTCCAATGAGCGAATGCCGTTCCTCTGAGGTCAAATCAACGGTGAG
The DNA here is from genome assembly GCA_030838885.1 of Bryobacterales bacterium. Lineage (GTDB taxonomy): Bacteria > Acidobacteriota > Terriglobia > Bryobacterales > Bryobacteraceae > BOG-234. The sequence goes on from JAUZEU010000234.1 coordinate 5,335, forward strand.
CGCGCCTCCCCGTTGGCGTTCGCCATCGAGTGTGAGCGTCAGCCGCCCGCCGCATTCGAGCGTCTCGAGCTTTCCTCCATCCCACGACTGAACATTCCCGCCGTAGTTCATCCCGAATCCCGAAACTGTGAACGGTTTCCCGTTCAGAGCGACCAGTCGGCTCAGTTGCGTGCCGTCGCTGATGCCATCTGCCGTATGCCATTTGCAGGGGCCGCGCCGCCGACCCCGGCACAGGAAGATCTGTTTTGGATGAGCGCCAGACCCTTTGCCATCCCACACCACGGCCAGGGATTCCGACGGCGTGGTCTTCGACAGCAGCGTGGCAGGCAGCACGATACCTTCGTCCAGCTCGATCGCGTCGTCTTCAATCGGTATGGACCCGAACAGTCGGGGCAGATCTGCGCGCACGGTTTTAGCCGTGATCGGTCCTACCCGCTCGCCTGGCACAATCGTCCAGTCGGCATCAGGTGGTGCTGCAAGCAGCGCCACCTGAGCCATCACCAACAGCACACAGTTGCGCATCTAGACGCTGTACCGGGGCGGAGTAATGCCCTTGTCGCGCAAATAAACCTCAGCGTAGCCGCGATGGTGCGAGGTGTGGATGAACGCGTTCAGCACCCAGTCCCAGCCCGTCTGCGCAGGGGTATTCGGGCGACCCGGATAGGATTTATCCAGATCAGCATCCGTCAGGTTCTTAATGAGACCGCCGCAGAAGTCGAAAGAATCGGTGAGGTATTTCTTTACGGTTTCTTTGTCGAAGACCTTCGGCAGCACCAGGTTTTCGGGACTCTCGCCCTTATTGAAGCGCGAAATATAGAACACATTCGCGCTGCCCAGATGCGCGATCAGTTCGCCATAGCCACGCATTTCGGGCTTCGGCTTGTGGTCATACGCATTTCCCGGCATGGCATCGGCCACCTGGAGCGTGAAGACCTTCGCCTTTTCCCAACGGGCGGCGAAAACCGGAATATCCTTCTCACCCGCGATTGCCAGGGGAGCGGCCGCCGCGGCCATAACGGCTGACTGAAGAGCGATTCGACGATTCATTGGAAAAAAGTATACAACCCGCCTGCTCTAACGCCGCTTCCATTTATCGGCCAACGCTGAGATTTTGTCGTCCAGTTTCACGGGAGCTTTCTCCACGGGCGGCCGGGCCTGCTTCTGCCCGGGCCCCTGAAGAGCTTTGATTGAAAGCGCGATGCGCTTATTCTTCACATCGAAACTCAGCACCTGCACCTTCACGATCTGCCCTACCTTGACGGCTTCGGAGGGCTCTTTGATATAGCGGTTCGAAAGCTCGCTGATATGCACCAGCCCGTCCTGATGAACGCCGACATCCACGAACGCCCCGAACTTCGTCACGTTGGTGACGACACCCTCCAGCGTCATGCCCGGCTTCAGGTCCGCGAGTTCCTTGACTTCATCATTAAACTTCGGCGCAACAAATTTGTCGCGAGGATCGCGACCGGGTTTTTTGAGCTCTTCCAGTATGTCGGTGAGTGTGTATACGCCGACGCTCAGGTCATCCTTCTTAACCTTGCTGAGGAGTTCGGGCTTCTGGATCAGTTCCGGAATGGAGATGCCCTGTGTCTTCGCGATCTGCTCCACCACCGGATAGGACTCCGGATGCACTGCGGTGAAGTCGAGCGGATTCTCGCCGCCGCGAATGCGCAGGAAGCCTGCCGCCTGTTCGAACGTCTTCGGACCGACGCCTGATACCGCTGTCAGTTGCACACGCGATCGGAATTTTCCGTGCTCATTGCGATACTCCACAATCTTCTGTGCGGTGCGCTCTGTGATGCCGGCGACGTAGCGCAGAAGCGCCCAGGATGCGGTATTCAGATCCACGCCGACGCGATTCACACAGCTTTCGATGACAGTCTCAAGGGACTTCTGCAGTTGCCCCTGATCCACATCGTGCTGATACTGCCCGACGCCGATCGACTTCGGATCAATCTTAACCAGTTCCGCCAGCGGGTCCTGCAGACGGCGGGCGATCGAGATCGCCCCCCGAACCGTTAAGTCGAGATCCGGAAACTCCTGGCGCGCGATGTCCGATGCCGAGTAGATGGAAGCGCCCGACTCATTCACAGTGACGCTGAACGCCTCGGTCAGACCCTGCTGTTTAAAGAAGTCGCGCACGAAGGTGTCCGTCTCGCGCGATGCCGTGCCGTTGCCTATCGCGATGGCACGCACGTTGTACTTCGTCATCAACTCTTTGAGGATGCGCGAGGAGCCCGCGAAGTCATTCTTCGGCTGATGCGGGTAGATGACGCTGTGATCCAGGAACTTGCCCGTTTCATCCACCACAGCGATCTTGCAGCCGGTGCGGATACCAGGATCCAGGCCCAGCACGGCTATCTGCCCGGCAGGTGGTGCGAGTAAGAGGTTTTCCAGATTTTCGCGGAACACCCGAATGGCTTCCAGATCCGCGCGCTGCTTCAGTTCCAGGCGCACTTCAGACTGAATCGAGAGATTCAGGAGCCGCTTGTAGCAATCCTGCACCGCGAGTTCGAGGTGCGGCGTCCATTCGCCTGGCTGCTTCAGGACTTTGCTTTTCAGATAAGCCAGCGGCCGCTCTGGTTCCAGGTCGATGTTGAAGTAGAGAACGTTCTCGGTCTCGCCGCGGCGGATGGCCAGCATGCGGTGTGAAGGGATCTTCGCCACCGGCTCTCGGTACTCGTAATACATCTTGAACTTTTCCTGCTCGTCCACCGCGCCATCCACTTTGCTGGATACGATGACGGCTTCATCGAACATCATCTGGCGAAGCGCCTTGCGGAAGTCTGCGTTCTCGCTGATCATTTCGGCGACAATATGACGGGCGCCTTCCAGCGCTTCTTCCGCGCTGATGCCGAACGTTGCAGCATATTCGGCTAGCGGCGTGTCCGTGACTTCCTGCGCCCACAGGTAATTGGCCAGTGGTTCCAACCCCTTCTCGCGGGCGATGGTGACCTTGGTGCGTCGTTTCGGCTTGTAGGGCAGATAAAGGTCTTCGAGCTCGCTCTTGTCGAGGGTGGCGAGAATGCGGGCGCGCAGATCGTCAGTCAGTTTCCCTTGCTCTTCTATGGTGCGCAGGATCATGGCTCGCCGGTCATCGAGCTCACGGAAGTAAGCGAGCTTTTCTTCAATTGCGCGGATCTGAACTTCATCCAGATTGCCCGTGACTTCTTTGCGATAGCGAGCGATAAAGGGGACGGTACCGCCCTCGTCCAGCAGTTCGATGGTGGCGACTAACCCCTTCATGGGGACATTCAGAATCCGGGCAATGTGAAGCAGGATTTCAGGAGTTAAGGATTTGAGTTCAGGCATGCAGAGGGATAAAGAACCATGTTAGCCGGATGTTTGGGATAAGATCTGAGGCATCATGTTCCGTACCGCCCTTTTTGCTGTTCTGCTTTACACACCGTGTCTGTTTGCTGGCGGTAATGGCGCTGAAGTGCCCCTGTGGGCTAAGGGTGCCCCGGGCTCTGAGGCTCTCGCAGCGAAGAAGGAGGTGGTCGACGGCCCGCATCAGGGCCAGGACTTCACGCGTGTGTGGAGTATCCACAATCCGTCTCTGCTGGTGTACCTGCCTCCGAAGGAGAAGGCAACGGGAGCGGCGATGATCGTGGCGCCGGGCGGAGGCCATCGATTCCTCTCGCTCGATATGGAAGGTACCAACGTTGCCGAGTGGCTCAACAGCATCGGTGTGGCGGCGTTTGTGCTGAAGTACCGGCTGGCGCGGGAAGAGGGCTCGCCGTACAAGGTCGAAGTGGACGTACTCGCGGATGGGCGCCGAGCGGTGCGCACACTGCGCGCCAACGCGGCGCAATGGAACATCGATCCGTCGAAGATCGGATTCATGGGTTTCTCAGCAGGTGGTGAACTGGCGGCACTTGTTTCAACCCGGTACGACGCTGGCACGCCGGATGCAGCCGATCCGATTGAGCGGCAGAGTTCGAAGCCCGATTACCAGATCCTGATCTATCCGGGCCTGCGGGCGGAGGCGGTCACGGTTACAAAGGACACGCCGCCGACGTTTATGCTCTGCGCGGACAATGACAAAGGGCCATCGACGGCTATTCCGAACCTGTATCT
>JAUZEU010000251.1 GCA_030838885.1 Bryobacterales bacterium
AAATGGGAAAGGTTGATCTTCGGCATCAATTAATCCTTTTTCCCGGTCGCAATTTCCCAGGTATCAACCATTGCCAGAATGTTCAAAAGGCCAGCCGTGACCAGGAACTTAGTCCCGTAATCATGAACAGCGCCCGCCATATCCGGCGTTGAAGTCCCGAACATCGAGTTCAGAAGATAGAACGCACCTGAAGCCAGATTCGCCGCGAACCCGCCATAATTGATCAGCGAAGTAAGATAGTCTGCGCCCTTCTCAGGCGAGAACATCATTCCTCCCATGGCAAGGCCAAAGAAGAACATCATGGCCACAGACACAAAGATCAGCGCGCCACGCCCGGTTTTTTTCAGCAGGAAATGTCCGGCGCCCGGAATGAGCCAGGCTGCGGCCACAGGACCGATCCATGCAACGACGGGAACATTGGATGGCTGTGCCACCGAAACGGTTGGGGATTGAGCTGCCATGATCTCGATTAGATATTACGAGGGTATCACGCGGGAAGTTCATTGCTTTTCAGAATGACCCGCCGCGCTACAATCGTTGCTTATGTTCCAGGGCATTGAACACACCGCGATCTCGTCTCCCGACCCCCAGAAGCTGGCCGAATGGTATGTGGCACATCTCGACTTCCACATCAACTTCACATACGCCGGCAACTACTTCGTAAAAGCGAAGAACGGCACCATGCTGGAAATCATTCCGGCGGACCGCCCTCTGGTCGCGCCGCAGACTCCGGCCAATAATAAAGATGGTGGGATCCGGCACCTGGCAATCGCGAATGACGACTTCGACGGGGCTTATGCCCTGCTGAAGCAAAAAGGTGTCACGTTCGTGGGCGAGCCCTTTGAAACAATGGGCAACCGTTTGGTGTTCTTCAACGATCTCGATGGCAACCTGCTCCACCTGATTCAGCGCGAAAAGCCGCTGCCGTAAACTCAGCTGTAAACGATACGGACAGCCTTGCTCAGACGCGTCTTCAAAGCATTCCAATATCGCGATTTCCGGCTCCTGTGGTTTGGCGCCTGCACTTCAAGCATCGGCACGTGGATGCAGGAGATCGCCCAGAACTGGCTGGTGCTGGAGATGACGAAGTCGCCGCGGCTCCTGGGGCTGGACGCGTTTCTGGGCGACATCCCGATCTTCCTCTTCTCCTTATTTGGCGGCGTGGTTGCGGACAGAATGGATCGGCGGCACCTGCTGATCGGATCGCAGCTGGTGCAGATGTTGTCCGCCTTCACGCTGGTCGCTCTCATTGTGAGCGGGAAGATTCAGGTCTGGCACATTATGGTGTCCTCCTTTATAGTCGGGACGGCGCAGGCCTTCGGCGGTCCTGCCTATTCGGCCCTCGTGCCCAGCCTGGTGGAGAAAGAAGATCTGCCCAACGCGATTGCGCTGAATTCCATCCAGTTCAATCTGGCGCGTGTCATCGGTCCGGTGCTGGGCGGTTTGGCGCTGAAGTATGTGGGGTCGGCCTGGTGCTTTGGGCTGAACGGGCTTTCCTTTATTGCGGTGATTATTTCACTCACGCAGTTGCATATCAATTTCAAGCCGGCGCGGACCGGCGAATCGATGCTGACCAGCATGAAACAGGGTTTGAGCTTCATTCGCACCCAGGGCGCGATGGAGACGCTGATTCTGATTGCATTCTGCATGACGGCACTGGCCATTCCCATGATTACGTTCCTCCCGGTCTTCGCAAAAGACGTGTTTCAGAAAGACGCGATGACCTATACGCTCTTCCTGGCGTCCTCGGGTCTGGGGTCAATTACGGGCGCTCTGGGCGTGGCTGCCATGGGCAATATCCACAACAAGGGGCGGATTGCTCTAACCATGCTGGTGGCGTTGGGCGCGGGAATCACTGCGTTTGCGGTATCGACCTCGCTCTGGTTGAGCTGCCTGCTGCTGTTCCTTTCGGGCGCAGTGCTCATGTGTGCATTCGCGATGATCAGTTCCCTGGCACAGTTGATCACCACGAATGACATGCGGGGCCGGGTGATGAGCGTTTACAACGTCGCCTTCCGGGGCGGCATGCCATTCGGGAGTCTCATGACGGGGTGGTTGGTAACGGTCTGGACGGCCCCAGCCGTGCTCTCTGTAAATGGGCTGGTGCTGCTAAGTCTGGGTCTGTATTTTCTGTTCGTTCAGCGGCGAGTTGCAGCATTATAGAGAAACCTTTTGACCCCGGCTTTACTCAAAAGACGTATGCGGAATCTACTTACCATCCTGCTGATCACCTTTTCGGCGATTGCAGCCGAAGACCCTATTGAAAAACTGCGGGACCGGCAGGACCGGGCTGCGCTGGACGCGCGGGCAGCAGCTCTTCATGCAGATGCCGCAAAGGCACAGAAGGACCCGGACAAATGGTACCGCTCGGCCGTGGCGCATTCCTATATAGCAGAGGTCGCGTATGAACTGCGGGACAAGGCCGGGTCAGAACGCGCCGCGGAAGCCGGGGTCGCAGATGCCGAGAAGGCGCTGGCCCTAAACGGGAAAAACGCGGAGTACTATCGCATCCTGGGGACGCTCTGCGGTCAGGTAATTCCGGCGAATCCGATCATGGGAGGGCTTGCTTACGGGAAGCGGGCCAAAGAAGCTCTGGATAAGGCGATTGAACTGGATCCGAAGTCGGCGCGGGCGCGGGTGGCGCATGGCGTCGGTTACTACTACCTGCCGAAGAATTTCGGCGGTGGCCCCGAGAACGCGATTAACGACTACAAGCAGGCCCTCGCACTGGATCCGAAATCGGCCGAAGCGTACCTGTGGATGGGAGTGGCGCTTTCCAAACAGCACCAGAACGCGCAGGCGCGCGAGGCGTTTACGAAATCTCTTCAGCTGGACCCGGACCGTGTCTGGGCGAAGCTTCAGCTCGACAAGACCCCCGCGCAGTGAACGCGGTCGGGATTGTGACCCGGTTCGATGCGGGCTCGGACGGGCTCGCATCGAAAAGCCAGGAACTCGTGCTGGGCCTTCTGGCGCAAAGCGCCTTTCCGTTTTCAGGAAATCAGTACGGGCCGGGCCACATCACCTGCACGGCGTTGGTGATTCATCCATCCGGGCCGCGCGTGCTGATGATCCACCACCACAGACTGCATCGGTGGCTGTTGCCGGGCGGGCATGTGGAGTCCTTCGATGTATCCCTCGCCGCGGCCGCCGCCCGCGAAGCCCGCGAGGAAACTAATGTGCAACTCGATCCGGATTTCGAGCCGGTGCTGGTGGGTATCGATGTCCATGGCATCCCGTCCAAACGGGACGAGCCCTATCATCTGCATCACGACCTGATCTGGTGTTTCCGAGCCCTCTCCGAAGCCATTGAGCAGACGGATGAAGCGCCGCAGGTGATGTGGGCGGCGGCCGGTGACATGGAGAGATTGCAGGTCACCGAAAGTATCCGGCGGAGTGCGGAACGATCGAAGGTCTTCGGGCCAGCCAGATGAACGCGCTGGGTGCTGTGTTTACCGGCGCCGTTTGTTGGGCGCTGGGAACCCTGCTGTTTCATAGACTCCGCGTCCGGCTGAAACATTTCGAACACGAGTTGCTGGCCGGCGTGACCGGGGCGGCACTGCTCAGCCTCATTGGGTTTGTTTTGTGCAGCGTCCGGATGGCTCGCACGCCGGTGTTCCTGATCGTGGGAGCGGTTGCCTTGGGTGGAGGCATCTGGGTCACGAGAACGGGTCCGCGAAAAGACAGTTTGCCCGCCTTGCCTCCATTCTGGAAATGGTTGTTCACAATTGGCTTTGTTCTGTACGCGCTGCTTTACCTCTCCAACAGCCTTGCCCCGGAACATAGTCCGGATGGTTCCACCTATCACCTGGGGCTGGTAGCCCGGTACTTCCGGGAGCATGGGTTCGTTTTGTTGACGACGAACTTTTATGCGAACCTCTCTCAGGGCATGGAGATGCTGTTTCTCTTTGCTTTCGCCTTCGGACGCCACCCCGCCGCCGCCACCGTCCACTGCCTCTTCCTGTTTACCCTGCCTTTCCTGATGCTGAGCTACGGCAGGCGGATCCGGCACCCGCGGGCGGGCGTTACCGCTGCGATGCTGGTGTATCTTTCGCCCCTGGCCGGGATCGACGGGGTAAGCGCTTACAACGACGTGGCTCTGGCCACCGTAGCGTTTGCAATGTTTTACGTTCTGGAAATCTGGCGCGAGGACTGCGATGACCGGCTGCTGATCCCGGTCGGGCTGCTCGCCGGGTTCTGTTTTGCCATCAAGTACACCGGGTTTGTAGCTCCCCTTTATGCCGTCACAGTCCTTCTGTTCCTGGGAGGTTGGTTCAGGGCTCTGACGGCAGGCGCCGCGGCATCTCTGATGGCAGTGCCCTGGCTGCTGAAGAACTGGATTTGGCTCGGGAACCCCGTTTCGCCTTTCCTGAACCGCCTCTTTCCGAATCCGTGGATTCACATCTCCTTTGAGGATGGGTATCGGACTTATCTGAGATCGTACGGGCTGACCAGCTTCGCGCCGCTGTTCCGCATCGTGACTGTGACAGGTGAGTTGGGCGGGCAATTGGGTCCGGTTTTTCTCCTCGCGCCACTCGCACTGCTCGCGCTCCGGTTCAAACACGGAAGGTACTGCCTGCTGGCGGCTTTGTTTTTTCTGATTCCGTACCCGCAGAACATCGGGGCGCGGTTCCTTATTCCGGCGCTGCCCTTTGTGGCGTTCGGAATCGCGCTTGGGTTTGAATTTTCGCGGGCGCTGCAGGCTGCGTTGGTTGTGGCGGCTCTGGTGCTGGCGTGGCCGCGGGTAATCGACAAGTACCGCGCGCCCGCCGGTGGGTGGCAAATCGCGGGAATGCCCTGGCAGGTCGCGCTGCATCTGAGAGATCCTGAGGAATGGCTGATGAACCATTCCTCCGATTACGCGCTCGCGCAGACCATTAACAAGACCGTGCCCTCGAATAGACGGATCTGGAGCACCATAGCGGTCGCGGAGGCTTATACGAGGCCGGACGTCTTGGTTTATTACTATTCGGCAGAGTGCGAAACCATCCACCATACTCTGCTGACACCCCTGCAGCCCGGGTTGCAGCCTCTGCGAACCCTTCGGTTTACCTTTCCGCAGCGTAAGGCCGACCGGCTTCGTTTTGTGCAAAAAACGAACAGCCCGGAAATCTGGAGCATCGCCGAGGCGAAGTTCTATTCCGGGGAGAATGAGGTAGCTGTGGCCCAGGCAAAATCTAAACCATTCCCCTGGGATGCCGGACTGGCCTTCGACAAGAATCCCGTCACCCGCTGGCGCTCGTGGGAGCCGATGCGGGCTGGCATGTATGTCGAGGCCAAGTTCAGCAACCCCGAAGAACTGGATCGGGCCGAACTGCAGTATTCGCGCGATCAGGGCGAGATAGACGTCGTTCTGGAAGGTGTCCCGGCGAAACTGGAGCGCCTGGAGTTGCCTCCCGTAGCTGACCTCCGGCGCCTGGCCACGAAGTCGGTCAAGGGGCGGGGGATCGATTATCTTTTGATGGGGGGCGAGCATCCGGCTGCGAAGGACATGCGGAAGGACCCTGACGCATGGGGGCTCCGCGTGGCCGCGGAACGGCGCCTGGACAGGATCTACCAAATTCAATGAGCGAATACTTTCTGGGCGTGGACGGCGGGCAATCGAGCACGACGGCAGTGATCGGAGACGCTTCCGGCAAAATCTGCGGGTGGGGGAAAGCCGGGCCCTGTAATCACGTCGCTGCACATGAAGGGCGCGCCAAATTCCTGCGCGTCATGCGGGAGTGCCTTTCCCAGGCTGCGTCCCGCGCGGGCATTGATCCGGAACGTCCGCACTTCCGGGCGGCGTGCCTGGGGATGAGCGGCGGACCGACCGACAAAACCGTGCTGCTCGGCGAACTGTTCGAAGCGCAGGACGTTCTGGTGACCCACGATGCGAAGATCGCTCTGGCCGGTGCGACGGGCGGCGAGCCTGGCGTCGTGGTGATTGCGGGCACCGGCTCGATTGCGTATGGCGAGAATGCCCAGGCGGAGACAGCGCGCGCCGGCGGCTGGGGCTACGTTTTCGGCGATGAAGGCGGTGGCTTCGATATTGTTCGGCAGGCAGTGCGCGCCATCCTTGGCGAGCACGAGGGCTGGGGGCCGAGAACCGCGCTGATGCCCGCCCTGCTGGAAGCCACAGGGGCGACCGATGCCAATGAGCTCCTGCATCTCTTCTATACGGCGGAGTGGCCGCGGTCGCGTGTGGCAGCGCTCGCTCCCGTTGTGGATTCAATCGCAGAAGCAGGGGATCCGGTGGCACTGGACATCATGAACCGGGCGGCCCTGCAACTCGCGATGCTGGTTGGCACGGTGCGGCGGCAATTGTGGAGTGAGGGAACGGCGGATCCGGTAAAGGTCGCATGGATCGGCGGGGTGTTTGGAAGCGCTGTTTTGCTGGAGCGGTTCCGAATGCTGGTGGAACTGGAAGGCAGCGTGTCAGCTTCGCCTCCCCTGCACGGACCGGCCCTCGGGGCACTGCTCATTGCGGCCAAACTGGCCGGCGTGACCATGCGACCCGCAGCGTCGTGAAGACGCAGCACACAGAACTGGAGTCGCTGTACCGAAAGCGGGCTTCGGGCCACTGGCGCGATCGGCTGCTTCGTTTTATACAGCCGCCCTTGCCGTACGTGATGAATCCCGCCGAGCCGAAAGATATGCCGATGGGGCGGTGGAATCTGTATCTCGGTGGCGCGGGCCTCGTGGTGGATGGGTACGTGAATGTGGATCTTCTCGCCATAGCCGGAGTTGATGTGGCTGCCGATGCGGAGCAACTTCCGTTCGCGGCGGACGCTTTCCAGCGCGTGGAGTGCGACGCGGTTCTGGAACACGTGCGCGATCCGCAGCGGGTGATGAGCGAAATCCGCCGCGTTTTAGCGCCCGGCGGCTATCTCCATCTGGTGACTCCCTTCTGTCATCCCTATCATGCGTACCCGAACGACTTCCGCAGATTCAGTATCGAGGGACTGAAAGAACTGGCAGGCCCGATGGAAATTGTCGCCGAAGGATGGCGTACCGGGCCCACAGCAACGCTGCTGGTGGTCGTGATCGAATACATCAAGCTGCTGCTTCCGTTCCGGGCGTGGAGGGCTGTCTCGCACGTGCTGTGCGGATGGGTGCTGTTTCCTCTTCGGTATCTCGATCTGCTGTTACTCCGCTCACCGGAAGCGCGGCGCATCGGCAACCATTGCTATCTGTGGTTGCGGCAACCTGACCCGTAGCACCGCGAAAGCGCGATATACTTTCCCGCATGAGTCCCGCATCCGCTGGCATTCCGGAAGTTTCCTCTATCGGTCAGATCGCGCTCACGGTCAAAGATCTTCCCCGTGCCGTAGCCTTTTACCGCGACATACTCGGCCTGCCGTTTCTGTTCGAAGCGGCGAACATGGCCTTCTTCAACTGCGGCGGAGTGCGGCTGATGCTGAGCCCCTCGGAAAACCCCGGAGCCACTTACAGCTCGATTGTCTACTACAAAACGGCAGATATTCAGGCCATGTCCCAGGTGCTGCTTGCGCGTGGCGTGGTGTTTGAATCCCCGGCGCGGATGATCGCGAAGATGCCCGACCACGATTTGTGGATGGCGTTCTTCAGGGATAGCGAAGGCAATCTGCTTGCGCTGATGAGCGAAGTTCCCAACTGATGGATCTGCGTTTCGGGATCCGTATGCTTCTCAAGGCGCCGGGCTTCACCGCTATCGCGGTCCTGTCGCTCGCGTTGGGAATCGGCGCGAACACGGCCATCTTCAGTCTCATCAATGCCGTCCTTCTGAAGATGCTGCCAGTGGCCGAGCCACAGCATCTGGTCAGTCTGACGGACCCAGCGGCGGCCGGGGCTGCCATCGGAATATCAAACGGCGTTCGTGATCTTCTGACCACACGCGAGTTCGAGGGGCTGCGGGACAGGACACAGGTGTTCTCCGGGATGCTGGCCGTCGAAAGCAACCTGGGCACGAATGAGGTTGCCATTGATGGGCAACCCGAGCAACTGAAATCGCGGCTTGTCAGCGCCGATTATTTCAGTGTGCTGGGCGCAAAGACTATTGCGGGCCGGGTATTTACGGCAGCCGACGATCACGGCGCAGGAACTGCGCCTTACGCGGTCGCGAGTTACGGCTTCTGGCAGAGGCGCTTCGGCGGTTCGCCCGCGATCTTCGAGAAGACCGTTCGCGCAAACAATGCCGCGCTGCGGATCATCGGGGTGGCCGAACCGCAGTTCCATGGCGAGGCGGTGGGCGCAGCCCCGGATCTCTGGATTCCGCTCGCGATGCAGCCGCAAATCATGCCCGGACGGATGTGGCTGACTGACAGCGCCGAGCACCCGTTCCAGAAGGTGATGTGGCTCGGCGTCATCGGCAGACTGAAGCCGGGCATGGCGCTCGAAAAGGCTCAGGCGAACGTCAATGTGGTCTTTCAGCAGATTCTTGCGGAGGAATTCGCCAAGCTGCCGCAAGCCGATTTCAAAGAGGCGATAAAGCAGAGTCTGAAACTGCATTCGGTGGCGAACGGCCTCTCGCCCATGCGGGGCGAGTTTACGCAACCGCTCTATGTGCTGTTGGCAATTGTCGGTATGGTGCTGCTGATTGCCTGCGCCAATGTAGCGAACTTACTGCTTGCACGGGCCACCGCAAGGCAGAAGGAAATGGGTATACGGCTGGCGCTGGGGGCGAAGCGCAGCCGCATTATCCGCCAGTTTCTGACGGAAAGCGTTTTGCTTTCGGTGTTGGGCGGCATCTTCGGGGTTCTGATCGCCATAGGTGGAGTGCGGGTGCTGCTTCGAATGGTGCAGAGCGGGCCGGATACGATTGTGCTGGACGTGACGCCTGACTGGCGCGTGTTGCTCTTCACTACAGGGGCGTCTCTGCTCACAGGTATCGTGTTCGGTCTTGCGCCGGCATGGCGTTCGGTTCAGGTTAATGTGAGCAGCACGTTGAAGGAAGCGGGCAGGGGAATGACGGGTTCGCGGTCGAAACTGGGGCTCGGCAAATGCCTCGTGGTCGCGCAAATTGCGGTTTCCGTGCTGCTGCTCATCGGGTCGGGATGGTCCGTGCGGACACTGCAAAACCTGGAACACGTCGACCTCGGGTATCAGCGTGACAACTTACTCATGCTGAATCTGGATCCTCTTTCGGCGGGCTATCAGGGACCTCGGCTGGCGAGCTTATATCGCGATCTCGCGTCGCGATTCCGGCGGATTCCTGGCGTACGAAGCGTGGCCTACTCAGGAAACGGATTGTTCAGCGGATCGGACTCCGGCGTACCGGTCGACGTGGAAGGTTTCAAACCCCGGAAGAAGGGCGACGAGAATTCGCGGTTTGATCACGTGGGACCGAACTACTTTTCGGCGCTGGGCGTTCCGGTTTTGCTGGGGCGGGAATTGGGCGAGCAGGACAACGAGAAGGCGCCGCGCGTGTGCGTCGTGAATGAGGCGTTGGCCAAAGCTTATTTTGGAAC
>JAUZEU010000258.1 GCA_030838885.1 Bryobacterales bacterium
GGTCGGCTTTTGCCGTTGGGCGCAGGCCTTTGGATTGGTAGGTTTCGGCGATGAAGGCATCTATCGGGTTGGCGGATTTGGTGAAGCCCGCGGGGATCTCGGGTTTTCGGACGGGCTGCAGCGACCATAATCTGGCCGCTCGCTTTGCGAATTTCTCGTCATCCGTATCTGCGTTGGGAGTTGTGCCGGCCTGCGGATCGGATTTTGAAACGACTTTCGGGCGAGGAGCGGCGGTCTTTTTCCTTGCGGCGGGCGCACTGCTTTTCGGAGGGACTTCAGCGACGGCAACTGCCAGACAAGCCGCTGAACCGAGGAGGAGCCACGTTTGTGGAGAGAGCCAATTCCGGAGAGACATTCGCGTAAGTCCTTTCAGGCCGCAATTTGATGTTACTGTAGCGGCTCGCGGGGGCGCCAGAGGATGTGATCGAAAATCCTGCGCAGGAGCCTTGCGCGGTCCGGATTGACGGATTCGACGAAGCTAATTCTGCCTTCCAGATGCGATCGGAAGTGCGGATGAGAGTCGCGGTTTTGGCTGTCCGGTCCGAGCCGGAGGCAGTTGGTGAGGGTCGCTTTCAAGAGGTCGAAGTCGGCGCGGGAGACGTTTACGCGTTCGTTAACGACGAGGCCTGCCAGGTGTTGACGAGCCCCTTGGCGCATGGTGCGGGTTTTGTGGTGATTGACCCGGAAGCCTTCCTCCTGAAGGATAGCGGCGACGTGGGTGGAGAAACGTTCGATGCCGCGGTCGAAGCGTTCGCCTCCGGAGAAAGCGAGGTCATCAGCGTATCTGGTGTAGGTGGCTCCGGCGGATTTGGCAAGACCGGCGAGCCGGCAATCCATTCGCCAGGCGCATAGGTTCGCGAGCGACGGAGAAGTTGGCGCACCCTGAGGTAAGTGCGGGCGCGCGTAAAGGGTTCGGGTTTCGGGGTCGAAAGAGTGAGTCCATGCGTCTCGGGGCGTCGCGTTCGTGCACAGTCCGCCGAGCAGATCGGCTACCGGTTCGGGATACCCTGCGGTGCGAAAGAAGGCCTGGATTCGGGGGCCGGAGATGGTGGGAAAAAAATCCTGCAGGTCCATGCGAAGCACTACCCGTTGACCCACATGGGGCATTGCGAAGGTCTTGATGGAGCGGCCTTTGACGAAGCCGTGCGCTGCGGGATGGGGCGGGATCCTGTCGAGAATGCGGGTGAGGATTCGACGCTGGACTGCCTTCAGATTGGGCTTTGGCGATTCAATCAGGCGAAGGCCGCCGGAGTCTTTTGTGAACGTCCTGTAGTGATAGTGCCGGAGTTGAGGGCTCGCTTTGCTGCTTTGGCAAAGTCCCTTCAGGTCTGCGAACCAGTCCAGTTCGGCGGGATAGAGGGAGAGCAGGTCGGCGAGGTCGGCGATGGATTCAATCGGGGGAACGGGCCACAAGGCTGCGGCGGCGACCGGTTGCATCCGCGGCGGTTCTGTCACCCATTCGGCGATTGAGAGTTTGGCCGCGTACTTGAGAAGGGCTCGGCGAAACTCCTGGTCGGAAAGGATGAAATCCGTTACATCGCGGTGCCGTGGACGGGTTCCTGTTTCGTGGGCCGCGACGTACCGATTGGCGAGTCGCCGGAGCCAGCGCCAGTCCCTGCCGAGTGCTCGGAGGCCGCGCTCGCATATCTGATCAACGCTTGGTTCGCCCGCCAGGAAGGCCCTGGCGAGTACGCTCGCGAGCGACGGGTTCGGCATGGCTGAGGGCGGCGGAGGGCTCCAACGAGTCATACCATGCGTGAGCTGTTCTGCGTAAAGCGCAGCGAAGCTCATGCGATGAAAATCTCAGTTACCGCAATGCTCCGGGGTAGCCCCGGAGAGGTCAGACCGGCCCGAAGGCTTGCCAGGACCAGGCTTGGAGCATTCCGCCGCCCTTGGCATGATAGCAAGGCAATTAACATCGGTAAATGGATGAAGGGTCGCTTGATGAGTTGGTGCGGAGGTTTGAGGACGGCACCTGGCCGGTAGCGGAGTGGAAGCATGCGCATCATGTGATGCTGGCGGCTTCCTATATTCTGGATGGCGACAATGCTCTCGAACGTCTGCGGGTGGGGATTCCCCGGTATAACGTCAGTCAGGGGGGCGCAAACACTGAGGACAGCGGCTATCACGAGACGCTGACGTGTTTCTGGTACTGGCTCATTCGGGGATATATCGGGCAACTTCCGGCTGGCCTGAGCCGGCCGGAGGTGGTGCAGCGGGTGGTCAATGAGTACGCGCCGCAACGCGATCTGTTCCGGAGGTATTACGATTTCGATGTAGTTAAGTCGCGCGAAGCTCGCGCGGTGTGGATACCGCCTGCGGGCGGAATGCCAGGTATAGACCTGCCACTGCCAGAGCCAGCGAAATCCACTGCTCCAGAGTGAACGGGCCGCCGAGGGGGTTGGATGAGTCGTGCATACGCAGGAACTCGACGCCAAAACGGACGAGTCCGTAGAACAGCAAGTAGAAGCCGATAACGGCGCCTTCGCGATGTTTGCGGTTCAGGGTCCAGATGAGGAACAGGCAGATGAAGCCTTCGGCTACTGCTTCGTAAAGCTGCGTGGGGTGAAGCGGGATTCCGAGCGGGACGCCGGTGGTGGCGTCAGGATTGGTAAAAGTCACCGCCCACGGGAGGTGAGTCGGCTTGCCCCAACAGCAGCCCGCAGCGAAACAGCCGAGGCGACCGATGCCGTGACCGAGCGCGATACCTGGAGCGAAGATGTCGAATGTCGTTAGAACGGGAAGCCTCTGTGCCCGGATATAGAAGAACGCAAATACCAGCGCGAGGATAAAGCCACCGAAGAAGATGCCCGCACTTTGCAGCGTGGCGAGGGAGAAGATCTCGGCGGGATGGGTTCGGAATTCCGGGTCAAGGACGATCATCAGAAGCTTGGCCCCCAGCATCCCCATGAGGGCGCAGTATACACCCAGGTTCACTATTTTCTCTGAATTGAGTCCGCGCTTTTTGGCGAAATGCGAGGCGAAACCCAGAGCTGCGAGAAACGCTATGGCGACCAGCAGCCCGTAGGTGGGCAGGGAAAAGCTTCCGATCTGAAAAAGTCTGGGGAACATATCAGGCGCCCGATTCCTTTCGATTCGAGATCAACATGCTCAGGATTAGAAGGCCGGCTCCGATGCAGATAGCGGAATCGGCCAGATTAAAAACATACCAGTGCCACGCGCCGGCATGGAAATCCAGAAAGTCAGTCACGGTGCCCGCCACTGCCCGGTCATACACGTTTCCGAGCGCACCGCCGAAGATGAGGGCGAGACCGGCAATGGTGGAGCGGTCCTGATTTTCAACGCGCCATAGCATGAACGCGAGGATCAGGACCGCGACGATGGAAACGGCTACCAGAAGAAAGGTCCGCTGGTGGCTGGTGTTATCGGAGAGGATGCCGAAGGCGACGCCGGGATTGCTGGAGCGGACGATATTGAAAAAGCCCGGGATGACTATCTTAGTATCGGAGGCATCAAAACGGTTTTCGACGATCGATTTCGACCAGCGATCAGCCGCAAATACTCCGATTGCAGTGACAAAGGCGATCAGTCTGCGATCAGGCATTGTCCTGGAATTCCTGGACGGCGGCGGCACAGGAGGCACAGATGGTGGGGAATCCCGGGACCGATCCGACATCATGGGTGTATTTCCAGCATCGCTCGCATTTCACGCCGGTGGCGCGTGCAATGCGGATGTCCAGGCCTTCGGCATCGCGTTTGGTTACGTCGACCTCGGAGACGATGAACAGGCCGGGGAGTTCGGGGGCGTTTTCGGCGAGCAGTGGGTAAAGGTCGGGGCCTGCCGAGAGGTGAATGTGGGCTTCGAGGGGCGCCCCGATGATCTTTTCTCCACGGGCGGTTTCGAGACTCTTCATGACAGGGTCACGCAGGGCAATCAGCTGGGTCCAAACATCTATGCGGGTGCGCTGTTGGGCGTGGATGCCTTCCGTGAGTTCGGAGGCTTCCGGGAAGTTGGCTGTATGGACGCTGCCGGTTTCGCTCAGATGCGGCCAGATTTCTTCCATGGTAAAGCTCAGAATGGGGGCGAAAAGGCGGACGAGGGCGTGGGCCAGGCGGTACAGGGCGGTTTGGGCGCTGCGCCGGGCCCGTGATTTCTTCCCACTGGTATAAAGACGGTCTTTGAGGACGTCGAAGTAGATGGAGCTGAGATCGACCGTGGCGAAATCGTAGACGGCACGGTAGACCTTTTGGAAGGCGAATTCGCTGAACCAGATGCGGCAGCGGGCGACGAGGTCTTCAGCGCGGACCAGGATCCACTGATCGAGTTCGAGCAGTTGGTCACCTGCAACGGCGTCGGTGGCCGGATCGAAGTCATGCAGGTTTCCGAGGGCATAGCGGAAGGTGTTGCGGATCTTCCGGTAAGCTTCGGAAAGCCGGGTCAGGATAGTTGGAGAGATGCGAACATCTTCGACGAAATCGACGGAGGCGGCCCAGAGGCGGATGAGTTCGGCGCCGTATTCTTTAATGATTTCTTCCGGGGCGACGCCGTTGCCGATGGATTTCGAGAGAGGCCGTCCGTCGGCGTCGAGCGTCCAGCCGTGGGTGGCTGTGATGGCAAACGGGGCAGCACCCCGAAGCGCGACAGCGATCAGGAGAGAGCTTTGAAACCAGCCGCGGTACTGGTCGCCGCCTTCAATGTACATATCCGAAGGCCAGCGGAGACCGTACTCCTGGTTCAGGGCCGCGAGGTGGCTGGAGCCCGAATCGAACCAGACGTCGAGAATGTCGTTTTCTTTGGTGAAAGTAGTGGAACCGCACTTCTCGCAGGCCGTTCCGGTGGGGATGAATTCGGCGGCAGTGCGTTCGAACCAGATGTCGGCCGAGTGTTCGGCGAACAGTTGGATGACGGGATCGAGGATTTTACGATCGGTGAGTGGATGGCGGCACTGATCGCAGTAGAAAACAACGATGGGGACACCCCAGACGCGCTGGCGCGAGATGCACCAATCAGGTCGGGCGGAGACCATGTTGGAGATGCGTTCGTCGCCCCAGCCAGGAATCCACTTGACGCCTTTGATGGCTTCGAGCGCGTTCCGGCGCAGGTGGTTGTTGTCCATCCCGATGAACCACTGGTCGGTGGCGCGGAAGATAGTCGCGTTGTGGCAGCGCCAGCAATGGGGATACGAGTGGTCGATGTGTTCGAGGCCCAGGAGCGCGCTGTGCTCTTTCAGGATTTCGATGACGATCGGGTTGCCTTCCCAAACAGTTTTGCCGAGCAGACTGGCGGGGATTTCACCGGGCGCCCCGTCTTTGGCAGCGGGATCCGGCTGGAAGAAGCGACCAGCTGCATCGACGGGGCAGTAGACGGGAAGGCCATACTGCTGGCCGGAAACGTAGTCCTCCTGGCCGTGACCCGGGGCGGTGTGGACTGCGCCGGTTCCCTGCTCCAGAGTGACGTGGTCACCCAGCAGACCGAGGGAGTTCCGGTCCATGAACGGGTGGCGGAAGACAGTGCCTTCGAGTTTTTGGCCATGGAAGCGG
>JAUZEU010000284.1 GCA_030838885.1 Bryobacterales bacterium
ATCGGCTGAATCATGTTTGGTACCTCAGCATATGCAACCCGCGATTATATTCTTTCGCTGCTTACGCCGGACTCGAGGGTGCGGCGGCCCTGCAACCACTGGGCCACGCGCCAGCAGACCAGGGCCCAGACCGCGCCGGAAGTCCAGCCGGCCACCACGTCGCTGGGCCAGTGAACACCAAGGTAGACCCGGCTCACTCCCACAAGCAGTGTGATCAGAATGGCCGAGAGTATGAAATACGCCTTTAGAAGTATCCGTTCCTGTGAACGCGCGAGAAGGGCACCAAGAGAAAGATACGTGACCGCGGAGAGCATCGAGTGACCGCTGGGGAAGCTGGTAGTTGCGACATACACTGCATAGGGCACCAGATCCGGGCGGGGGCGGTTGAAGATGTGCTTCAGAAGCGTGCTCATCAGCAGTCCACTCACGACCGAGGCCGCTACGAACAGCGCCATGTTTTTCTGTCCGTCAAGAGCGAGAAACGTACAGACGCCGATGGTGAGCAGACCGAGGACGGTAACGCCGCCCAGGGCGGTAATATCGCGCGCGGCTTCCTGCACGTACTTTGGCCCACGAGGAGTCAGATCCGGATTGCGCATTGACAGCAGAATCGCACGATCCAGTTTGCGCATGCCGCCATCTTCCACCTGATCGGCGATTTCGGCAAACATCAGCACTCCGGCGGCAATCCCCGCGACTGCGAGCAGAACGCCCATTTCGTGACTACCCAACCATGACAGGAAGCGGATGAGGGGATTGCGAGAGTGAAGGACCATGATCCTGCTTTATTGTGCACCGGCCAGGGCCGGGCACGTGGGGATGACAATGGGAGCATGACCCGGGCCCGGATTCTAACTCTCGCCGGAATAGTGGCGGCGTGCGGGGCGTTTGCGGCATTGGAGGCCAGCAACCGGGGGCCGAAGGCGGGCGACACAGCGCCGCAGTTTGAAGCGCGCGATCAACACGGCCAAATGGTGCGTTTAGCGGCCTTCCGAGGGCAGTCAACCGTTGTCCTTTACTTCTACCCAAAGGACGGGACGCCGGGCTGCACCGCGCAGGCCTGTTCCATTCGCGACGGCTATCACGCGATACAGGCGGCAGGGGCGGTAGTCATCGGAGTCAGCGCGGATACGGCGCACAGCCATGAAGAGTTTGCGCGCAAGCATAATCTCCCGTTCCCGATCCTCCCCGATCCGGAACACACATCATCGGGAAATATGGCGTGGGCCTGCCTTTGATCGGAATAGCCCGGCGAGTGACATTCATTATCGGGAAAGACGGCGTCATCCGGCAGGTCATTACGGATACCCGCACGAAGGATCACGATCGCCAGGTACTGGATGCTCTGAGCACGCTGGCCCACAAGGGCTAAACTGACGGGAATGCACCTGCTCAAAATTTCCGGCCTGAGCCTGTTGGCCGGTCTGACGCTGGCCATCGCCCAGCCGGCGGACAGGGTGCTGATGCGAGTGCCCGACCAGCAACTTTCGTCCCCGGCCGTGCTGATTGCCTATGGCGATACTCGTTTCACCGATACAGCGGAGACTTTTGCATCCAACCCGAAAGTGCGGCGCTGGCTGACAGATCAGATTGCACTGGAGAAACCTGCCGCCATCATCATGAGCGGCGACATTCCCTGGCATGGCCAGGAGAAGAACGATTATGCGGTTTTCGCGGCGGAAACCAAACCGTGGCGGGACGCCGGCATCTTAGTGAGCGCAGCTCTGGGTAATCACGAACTGAACGGGCCGGATCAGAAGCAGTGCCTGGAAAACTGGTGGACTGCGTTCCCCAAACTGCGCGGGCACCGCTGGTACGCGGCGGCGATCGGCAGCAAGGTGCTGGTACTGAATCTGGACAGCACGTCACCCCTGACGCATGGAAGCGAGCAGCAACGGTGGATCATCGACGAACTCACGCACCTGCCGCGCGAAGTGAGGTATGTGCTCTTCAACATGCACCATCCGCCGGTGGCCGATCTGGACCCGCCATTGACGCTGATCACAATGCAAGGCCGAATGAGATCGCTCTGGCGACGCTTCTGAAAGATTCTCCTGCCCGGAAGCAGGTCGCCTTCGTGGTGCTCGCGGGACACATTCACAGCTATGAACGGTTCCTGCAGGACGGCATCACCTACCTGGTGTCAGGTGGCGGGGGAGCGACGCCTAAGCTGACCCAGCGGGATGGACGTGATCTCTATATGTTCCCTTCCGCCGTTAACTATCACTATGTGAGGCTTCTGCTGCAGGAGGACAAGCTTGTGGCTGAGATGATTCGTGTGGCGGAGCCTTCCGCCAGTGTGCCCGAGTGGGAAGTGCGGGATCGTTTCGAAGTGAAAGCGCCATAGGACGGCGATGAGACTCTCCCGCAGACAATCCATCAAGGCTATGGCGACCGCAGCCGCCCTCGAGGTGCCCCCGCGCAAAGCATTCGCAGCGGCGACACCCGTCCGGCTGATCGTCCTGGATATTGGCGGCACTATAATTCAGGACCGCGGAGATGTGCCACAAGCGCTGCAGGGCGCTTTTGCGAAACGCGGAATGAAGGTTACAGCGGAGGAGATTGCACTGTGGCGCGGGGCGTCGAAACGAGAGGTGGTGAGACACTTCCTCGGCGAACGGTCGACCGCGACCGGCGCCGATCGGGACAAACTGGTGGATGCCATATATGCGGATTTCAATGCGCACGTGATTCAGGTCTACAAGGATGTCCCTCCGATAGCGGGCGCGGAAGCCGCTTTCGGCAAACTGCTGGGGAGCGGCCATCTGCTGGCATCGTCGACTGGTTTTGGCCGCGAGATTGCGGCTTCGATTTTTCGCCGTTTGGGGTGGGAGAAATATTTCGCCGCCATGATTTCGAGCGACGATGTGGCGCAGGGCAGGCCGTCGCCCTACATGATTTTTCATGCGATGGAGACAGCCCACGTAAGTAGCGTGGCGGAAGTTATGGTGGTGGGCGACACGCCGCTCGACCTGCAGGCGGGGACAAACGCGGGAGTGCGGGGCGTGGTGGGTGTGCTGTCCGGGGCTTCAAAAGAAGAACGGCTTCGGCCGGAACCCCATACAGATATTTTGGCGAGCGTGGCGGATCTGCCGGCGCTGATCGCGTCGAAGTACTAAGAGCTATTTGGCTGCGCGCTGGCAAGCGTCGCTAAACGTGAAGAGCTTCTTGGTGTAATCCTGCGTGAGCCGTTGTTCCTTGCCATTCGGTCCGGGGATCCAGATGTACTTATCGTCAAACCGTATCGGAACCTTGTTGCCGCGCGTCTCCAGAAGATTCTCCGGCGCTTTCTTCCGCATCTGCGTCCGGATCTTCTCGTGTCCAATCAGGATTTTGCTGTTCACATCGAAGCAAAAGTAGTAATCGCTGTTCCCGAAGAGGCAGTTCTTGCACAGGTATTCGGCGTGGTCCAGCAATACAGCCTCAGTCCGGGGTGCCGGCTCTTTCTTATCCGCCGCTCCGGCGACGGTGGAACCGGCAAGAATGAGGACAAGGCCCAGCACGGCCCGGGCGCAAGCTGAATTCATGCCCCCATCTTAACGCGGCCCCCATCCTGACCTGCCTTGGGAAAAAGCCTGGCTTGCCATGGGAAGATGGTGAACTATGCATTGGCCATGGCTCCTGACGGCAACTCTGCTGCTCTCGGCAGGCGCTTCCGCGCAGCTAAGTGATGCCACCAAACAGCTCGCCCGCGACATTTTCCGCGAATTGATCCAGATCAACACCACCGATTCCATGGGCGACAACACCGCTGCGGCTCGCGCGGTGGAGAAGCGGTTGTTAACTGCCGGTTTTGCACGTGAAGATGTGAAAGTTCTGGTCCCGGAAGGCCGTCCGACGAAAGGCAATCTGGTGGTCCGGCTGCATGGCGCGGAGGAAAGCCAACTCAAACCGATTTTGCTGCTGGGGCATCTCGATGTAGTGGAGGCGAAGCGCGAAGACTGGACCACCAATCCTTTCGAATTCGTTGAGAAAGGTGGCTACTTCTACGGACGCGGTACCGAAGACATGAAGGACTTCGACGCGGTCATGATCACCACCTTCCTCCGGTTCAAACAAGAGGGCTACACGCCGTCGCGCGATCTGATTCTGGCGCTCACTTCGGACGAGGAAGGCGGCACGGCGAATGGAGTTGACTGGCTGTTGAAGAACCATCGCGCCCTGGTCGATGCGGCATTCGTGCTGAACGGGGACGCTGGCGGCGTTACAACGGACAACGGCAAAGCGATCGATGTCGGGGTTGCGGCCACCGAAAAGCTGTATGCCGATTTTCAACTCACCGTGACCAATCCGGGGGGACACAGTTCCCGTCCGACTCCGGATAATGCTATCTACCGCCTGGCGGAGGCCCTGGGGCGGCTTGCAGACTCACCATTTCCGTTTGAACTGAATCCGATAACGCGGGTTTACTTCGGAAAGATTGCCGCGCACGAGTCGCCTCGGAATGCCGCGGATATGAAAGCGATTCTGCTGAATCCGCCTCATGCCGAGGCGATCCGGCGAATTTCGTCCGACCCGCGTTATAATTCCTTGCTGCACACCACCTGCGTTGCCACCCGCCTGAACGCCGGCCATGCGAACAATGCATTACCGCAGACCGCCCAGGCGGTGGTGAACTGCAGAATTCTTCCGGGGCATTCCCCGGAAGAGATTCGCCAGAGTCTGGTGAAAAAGCTGGCAGATCCGAAGGTAACGGTCGGTTACGTGGATGGCGCCACAAACACCGTGCTGGACCATGCGCCCGATAAACCGGGGCTGGCCCCCTCCGCCCCAACACCCGAAGTATTGAAGCCACTGGAACAGGTTGCGGATTCCTTGTGGCCGGGCGCCGGAATCGTACCCGACATGGAGACCGGCGCATCAGACAGCAAATACACGATGGCAGCGGGCATGCCGAGCTTCGGTGTAGGCGAGATTGCCATCGAACGCAACGATCACCGGTTGCATGGCAAAGACGAGCGCATTCGGGTCGATTCGTTTTACCAGGCAGTGGATTTCTTTGACCGCTATCTGCGGGCGCTGACCTCCGTTCACTGATTCGAACGGGTTAAATTGGTGTTGTGTCCCAGCTACTTGACGGCAATGCCGTTCGCGATCAGATCAAGGCCGAGTGCCGCCCGCGCATTGAATGCCTGCTCGCTCACGCCGGGCGTGCACCAGGGCTGGCCGTCGTGCTGGTTGGCGAAAACCCTGCTTCCCAGGTCTATGTCCGCAGCAAGACGAAGACTGCCGCCGAGCTGGGCATCTACAGCGAAACCATTACGCCGGACGCTTCGATTACGACAGACGAACTGTTACAGCAGATTCAGGTTCTGAATTCGCGCCCGGAGATCGATGCAATTCTGGTGCAACTGCCGTTACCGTCTCACATCGCTGAGCAGACAATCCTGCTGGCCGTGGCTCCTGAGAAGGACGTGGATGGATTTCATCCCTACAACATGGGCCTGCTCGCGACGGGCCGGCCGGGACTGCGGCCCTGCACACCGGCCGGCATCATTCAGCTGCTGAAACGCTACCAGCTTCCAATTTCGGGCAGGCACGCGGTGGTTGTGGGTCGGAGCACGATTGTTGGCAAACCGATGGCATTTCTGCTGCTGGCCGAGAACGCGACCGTAACGATCTGCCACTCCAGGACCCGTGACCTGGAAGATGTCTGCCGGCAGGCCGACATTCTGGTCGCGGCCATCGGGCGTGCGGCCTTGATAACAGGTACTTACATCAAGCCCGGCGCTGTGGTCGTGGATGTGGGCATGAATCAGGTCACAGACCCGGCAGAAGCGGAACGCATATTCCGGCCGGATCGGCTGGCCGCTTTTGCGAAGCGGGGCAGCATGCTGGTGGGCGATGTGCATCCTGGCGATGTGGAGCGCCTCGCGTCGGCGTATACGCCAGTGCCGGGTGGGGTGGGTCCACTCACCATCGCCATGCTGATGCAGAACACGATCGAAGCAGCCGAGCGCCGCACTGGATTGCCGCCATCGCAATGCTGATTGCCGGGCTGACCGGTGGCATGGGATGCGGCAAGACTTTCGTCGCCTCTGCATTGCGGGATCTGGGTTGTTACGTGATTGAGGCTGACGATCTGGGCCGCGAGGTGATGCTTCCCGGCGGCCCGGCCTACGCGGCCATCATTGCGGAGTTTGGAAAGGGTATTGTCGGAGAAGATGGCGCAATTGTTCGCTCCCGGCTGGCCTCGATAGTCTTCTCAGATCCCCCCGAACTGGTCCGGCTGAACGCCATCGTGCATCCCGCCGTGCACAAACTGGCGCACCAACGATTCAGGGAGATCGAATCACACGACCCACGCGCCATCGTTATCTACGTTGCGGCAATTCTGGTGGAAACGGGGGGATATCGCGAATTCCCCAGGCTGATCGTGGTGGCCTGTAGGCGCCAGCAGCAGATCGAGCGTGCCCTGCAGAGACCGGGTGCAAAGTTATCCGATATTCTGGCCCGCCTGGAGCGTCAGTTACCGCTCGGGAAAAAGAAGGAACTTGCGGACTACGTGATTGACGCGAGCGGCACCATTGAAAAAACCCTGCGTCAAACTAAAATGGTATTCAACGACCTGAAAAAGCAGGCATCATGAGACCTCGCACACTACTGTTCACGCTGTTGCTTGTTGCAACCTTCTGGCTGGTCACGTCAAGAGGTCAATGGAAGCTTTCGCAAGTCATCCCGCCTCTCTCTTCCAGCGGTAAATTATGGTCTGACCCCGTAACCGCCCACGGCGCCGGGTTTGAGACCGATGAGCAGAACAACATCGATATCTACAAAACCTACCGGCTGGCCACGGTTAACATCACCAGCGTGGTTTACCAGCGCGATTTCTTTTTTCAGGTGTATCCGCAAAAAGGCACGGGCTCAGGCTTTCTGATCAATGATGAGGGCGAGATCATCACGAACAATCACGTGATCAGCGGCTCGCAGAACATCACCGTCACCCTTTCTGATAAGGATAAGAAGCAGTATAAGGCGACTGTGCTGGGCATCGACCGGCGTAACGATCTGGCTTTGATTAAGATTCGTGCGGGGCGCAAACTGCCATTTGTCCGCCTAGGCGATTCGGATGCATTGCAGGTGGGCCAGAAGGTTCTGGCAATCGGGAACCCGTTCGGGCTTGAAGGAACGCTGACCACGGGTATCGTTAGTTCGCTGGGGCGCAGCCTCCAGAATGAAGACGGCAACACCCTCGAGGGCCTGATTCAGACTGACGCCGCAATCAACCCCGGGAATAGTGGCGGGCCGATGTTCGATTCGCGGGGCAACGTGATCGGCATCAACACGGCGATCTTCGGCTCTCAGACCGCCAGTGGCGAATCAGGCAGCATTGGTATTGGTTTCGCCATGCCGGTGAACCGGGCCAAGGCGATTCTGGAGGAGTACCGTAGTACCGGGCGGATTTCACATCCTGTGCACGGTATCAGCCGCGTGCAGTTCGTGCAGGGCGATCTGGCGGAAGCGCTGCAGTTGCCTGCTGCCGGTGGTCTCCTGATCGAAACGATCGACGGGGGTTCGCCTGCGGAGGAGGCGGGGCTGAAGGGCTTCAACCGCACGGTGATTGTCGGGATGTACAGGCTGGGGGTGGGCGGCGATCTGATCACAGCCATCGACGGCATTCCGGTGGATGGACCGGACGCGCTGCGGCGCGCCGTGAACCGCAAGAAGGCGGGCGACAGGATGGAGTTCACTATATTCCGCAACGGGCGCTCCGTGAAGGTGCCGCTCACGCTGGGCGCGGCAGCCGAAGCGCTCTGATGCTGACACGGCGGCGATTCCTGGAGAATTCCGCTGCCCTGCTTGCCGCGCCTGCCGTGCCTGTGCGGCAACCGAACTTCGTCTTCATCCTGATCGACGATCTGGGTTGGCGCGATGTCGGTTTCAACGGCAGTTCGTTTTACGAGACGCCAAATATCGATGCGCTGGCTGCGCGAGGTATGAAGTTCACCAATGCCTATGCGGCGGCTCCCGTTTGCTCAGCCACACGGGCCAGCATCATCACAGGTAAGTACCCGGCGCGCCTCGCAATCACGAATTCCCCGTCCGGAAAGCACCGGCTGGCATACTCCAAAATGCTCCCTCCGGAGTCTCAACAATATCTGCCGCTTGAAGAAACCACTCTGGCGGAGGAATTACGCGCGGCCGGCTACACCTCAGCTGCCATTGGCAAGTGGCATTTGGGCGGGCCCCGATATTATCCGGAAAAGCAGGGTTTTGATGTGAACGTGGGCGGCACCTATGCAGGCTCTCCCCGGAGCCAGTTCTTTCCGCAATGGAATGGCGAACCGCCCATTCACGCTGCGCAGGGAGCTTACCTCGCCGACACGCTGACGGATGCCGCCGAGGACTTCATCGGCAAGAATTCGAAGCGCGCCTTTTTCCTGTATCTGGCGCATTACGGCGTACATATTCCGCTTGAGGGCAAGCCGGGCATTGTCGGGCGCTATGAACGCAAAACCGACGCCCGGCACTCGGACCCGCAGCACAACGCCGGCTACGCGGCCATGGTGCAAAGCATAGATGAGAGCGTGGGTCGCCTGGTGAGGCGGGTGGAAGGCGAAGGCCTCAGCGAGCATACGGTTTTCGTGTTTACTTCGGACAACGGGGGTCTGGTCTCGGCTGAGTACAAGGGCCAGGCGGCTACGTCGAATGCGCCTCTCAAAGCGGGTAAGGGCTTCCTGAATGAGGGTGGTATTTGGGTGCCGATGTGTATTGTGTGTCCCGGCGTCACCAAATCGGGCAGCGTTTGTGAGGCTCCGGTGATCAGCACCGACATATACCCGACCGTTGCGCGTATGGCAGGAGTCCGCCGGTTCATCGGTGCACCTCGCGATGGAGTGGACCTGCTCCCTGCGCTCCGAGGCGGCGTCGCACCTAAGCGCGACGCCCTTTTCTGGCACTATCCGCATTATTCAGACCAGGGCGGCCGGCCCGGCGCGGCGATTCGCATGGGCGAGTGGAAACTGATCCGGTGGTATGAGGACGACAGGGTTGAGCTTTACAATCTGGCGGGCGACACGGGCGAGTTGAAGAACCTGGCGGCTGCCGAACCGGCAAGGGCAACGGAACTCCAGGCGGCGTTAGAAGCGTGGCTGCAAAGCACGAATTCGATTATGCCTGTTCCCAATCCCGACTACGATGCCGCCAGGGAAACAGAAGGTCTGCCGGAAGCAGTCCGGGAACAGCTGCGAAAGGGAGAACTTCCCACGCCGGCGCCTACTCATTGACGTCGAGACAATCCGCCAGATCGTCGGCACTGACTGCGCCTTCCTTGATCATGCGCCAGTCCAGTTCCGTGATATCCACCGTGCTGGCGCCCAGGCCTTCGCACCTCCCGCCGTCCAGCACCAGATCCACGCGGCCATCCATCAGGCCGAAGACTTCGATACCGGAGCGGCAAGTCGGGTGTCCGGAGATATTGGCGCTGGTTGCCACCAGAGGCTGATTGAGCCGGGATATCAACGCGTCGGCCACCACGGACCGTGCCTGCCTGACCGCCAGCCGCCCGGTGTTCCCCGTCGCCCGGAGCGGTACCCGGGAAGACGCAGGAAGGATGATGGTCAGGAGTCCTGGCCAGAATTTGCGGGCCAAAAGGGGGAATCGGGGCGAGATTTCGCGGGCCAGTTCTTCCACCATCAAGGCGTCGCGCACCAGCATGGGCAGGGCCCGATTAATCTCGCGCCCTTTGGCCTGGTAAACCTGCCGGACGGCAGGAAGGCTAAAAGGGTCCGCGACCAAGGTGTACAGGGCGTCGGTGGGAACCGCTACAACCTTGCCACGCCGGATCGCCTCCGCAGCACGGTCGAGGGCTTCAGGAGAGGGTTCGAGAGGATTGATCTCGATGAGATCGGTCACCTCGGCCAGCGTAACACAAAGGCTATATTATGGTTAACTGGCTGCTTCGAGAAGGGTCTCTTCACGGGGAGTTTCGGCGCTTCTCGGCTCAAATGAATAACCAAACCCACGGACTGAATGGATCAGGCAGGGGGCTGCGGGGTCGCGCTCGATTTTCTGGCGAAGCCGCAGAATGTAAACGTCTACGGTGCGGTCGGTGATAGCGCGATCCTGCCCCCACACGGCATTCAGCAGCTGCTCACGGCTGAACACAACGCTGGGGCGCGTCATCAGAAATTCCAGCAGGCGGAACTCGGTGGCGGTGAGCGCGAGCGGGTCGCCGGCCAGCTTTACCTGGCAGCTGCTGCGATCCAGTTCCACTTCACCAGCCTTGAGAACCCGCGACGGGGCAGTTTGGGTTCGGAATTGCAGTTTGATACGCGCGATCAGTTCACGCACGAAGAATGGCTTGACCATGTAGTCGTTCGCACCCAGTTCCAGCCCGACAATACGGTCTGTTTCCGACGCGCGGGCTGTCAGGAAGATGATCGGCGTCTGTGCCAGTTCAGCGTCATTGCGGATGCCTTTGCAGATGTCCAAACCATCGGAGTCCGGCAGCATGATGTCGAGCAGGACCAGGTCGGGGCGGGCGCGGCGGCATAAATCGAGCGCTCCCCGGCCGGTTTGCGAGCCCGAGATCGCGAAACCTTCCTTTTCGAGGTTGTACTTGAGCAGGGCGTAGAGATCGGCGTCGTCTTCGATAAGAACGATTCGTTTAGTCACGGGATCATCCATTCCGGTTGGCGTCCGTGAAAGCCGGTGCCAACAAACACCTCCAGCGTAGCTGCCCGGAGGTTACAGAAGGGTTAAGGGGCAGTCAAATCCCGGTGAAGAGATCACGGCACTTCGAAACGATAGCCAAAACCCCGTACGGTGACCAGGAACCCTGGTTCGTCCGGCTTCTCCTCGATCTGCTCGCGCAAGCGGCGGATGTGCACGTCCACCGTGCGCGGGGTGACGAAGTGCTGCTCGCCCCAGACTTCCCGGAGGAGCTGGTCCCGCGACCACGCATGCCCCGGATGAGTGAGAAAAAATTCCAGGAGCTTGAATTCCGTGGAAGTGAGCTCGAGTTCAGCGTCGCCCTCCGGCTTCACCTGAAACACCCGGCGGGCGCCAAGATCAATCCGAAAGGGTCCTATAGCCACGTGCGTCTGTTTCGGCTCCGCCTCGGTCTCTGTGCGGCGAAGATGCGCCTTAATGCGCGCCACCAGTTCGCGGGGGCTGAATGGCTTTGTTATGTAATCATCTCCGCCGATTTCAAGGCCCAGGACGCGGTCAACCTCGTCCGAGCGAGCCGTTAAGAAAATGACGGGCGTGCGTCTGAGTTTGCCTCCTTGCCGGATGCGCCGGCAGAGATCGAAGCCGTCCTGCCCTGGAAGCATAACGTCCAGCACGATCAGATCCGGCTGCCAGCTTTCCAGTTCACGAAAAGTCCCGTCGGAGCCGTTGAAGATACGTGTCTGGAAGCCGCCACGCGTCAGGTTGTATTCGATCAGA
Organism: Bryobacterales bacterium; assembly: GCA_030838885.1. Lineage (GTDB taxonomy): Bacteria > Acidobacteriota > Terriglobia > Bryobacterales > Bryobacteraceae > BOG-234. The sequence continues at coordinate 11,392 of JAUZEU010000284.1, forward strand.
GAAGCGAGCTCGGCTTCATCTTCCACCACTGCTACTTTCTTCGACATCCCGCTCAGTTCCTCTGAGCTGCTGCTTTAGCGGCTTTGCAATCGGCACAGGGGCAGATCTCGCGCAGGTGATCGTATGAGTAGAGACCTGTGTCATGCCCGTCACTCCAGGAGATCTTCAGCGCGTAAGTCCCGACCGGCTCGATGGCATTCATCTTCAGCTTCGGCGTGAACATCGGGAAAGGGCCGGCTGACGCATCTGTTGTCTTCTTGCGCGGTTCGGTGCCGTGCGAGCCGGTGCAACCCGCGCAGGGGCACCAGTCGCGCAGATACTCGGTGCGGTAAGAGCTGTGGTGGCCGTCCTTCCAATCAATCTCGATCCCTTTCGATTTGGAGATGGCAATATGCTCGGGTTCGCTTTTCAGCCTGGTTGTCATGGTGTTTTGTTACTGGTTGCTTCGCTCGACATCGCGTACGCCGGAGATTCGCCGCATGGCACCGCAGAGTTTCTCCAGTTGCTTCTTATCGCGCACGTCAACGGTCATTTCGACGAACGCCGCGTCATTGCCGGAGCTGAAGTCCGTCTTCGCTTCCAGGCTTCGGACGTTTGTGTTCTCATTGGCCAGCACGGTAGTCAGCTGGTGCAATAGGCCTGGCCGGTCGTCAGTCTGCACTACAATGCGCACCGGGAACGTGTCGCTGGCCGTCCGCTCCCATTCCACTTCGATTTTGCGCTCCGAATCGTACATCAGGTTCGTCACGTTGGTGCAGGCGCGCGAGTGAACGGCAATCCCCTTCCCCCGCGTCACATAGCCGACGATGGTGTCGCCGCGAATTGGATTGCAGCACTTGGCACGGTAGATCATAATGTCGTCCACGCCATGGACTTTGATGACGGAGTCGTCGTCCCGGCGCGAAGCCTGGCTTGGCGGCTCGACCACCGTGGGTGGCGGCGGTTCTTCTGAAATCTGCTCCGGCGCCGATTTCTGGAGCACCTGTCTGGCGGAAAATTTACCGTAGCCAAGGTTGGCGTAGAGATCCTCAATCTTGCTGAGCCCGTATTCCCCGGCCACCCTTTCCAGTTCCGTCTTCTGGATGCGGGATAGCTGAACCCCGAGCCGGCGCGCTTCCCGCTCCAGATACTTCTGGCCGATCTCGATAGCACGCTCGCGCTCATTGGCGTTGATGACGTGCTTGATTTTGTTACGCGCCCGGGACGTCTTGACCCAGCCCAGCCAATCTTTGCTGGGCACGTGACCCGACTGCGTCAGGATGTCGACCACATCGCCGTTGTGCAGCGCGTATTTCAACTGCACGATGCGGCCATTCACCTTCGCACCCACACAGTTATTCCCTACCTGGGAATGGACTGCATAAGCAAAGTCGACGGGGCTCGCACCGGAAGGCAGGGTAATGACGCGGCCTTTCGGTGTGAAGCAGTAGACCTCTTCCGGGTAGAGATCCAGTTTCAGCGTGGAGCTGAAATCGCCCGGATCCCGCATGTCCTGCTGCCACTCGACAAGCTGACGAAGCCAGGCGATCCGCTGATCGTCCTGGGCATGGCGCTGCCCTTCCTTGTACTTCCAGTGTGCGGCTATGCCTTCTTCGGCAATGCGGTGCATCTCTTCCGTGCGGATCTGAATTTCGACATGCTTGCCTTCAGGGCCGACAACTGAGGTGTGCAGAGACTGATATAGGTTCGGGCGCGGGATGGCAATGAAGTCTTTGATGCGCCCGGGCACGGGCCGCCACTCGTTGTGCATCACGCCGAGTGCGCCGTAGCAGTTCTTCACGGAGTCCGTGATGATACGCAAGGCGAAAAGATCGTAGACCTGCTCAAGGGAAATTTTCTGCCTTTTCAGCTTTTGGTAGACGGAGAAAGCGCGTTTCACGCGACCGTCCACCCGTGCGGGAACACCCTGCCGGCGCAGCTCATCTTCTACGGTGCGCCGCATACGTTCGAGATATTCCTCGTTCGCAGCGCGCTGGCTGTCGATAGCCTGCGAAATCTCGGCATAGGCTTGGGGGTCAAGATAGCGGAACGCAAGATCTTCCAGTTCGCCGCGCACCTTTCCCATGCCGAGGCGGTGGGCGATCGGGGCATAGATCTCCAGCGTTTCCTTGGCGATCCGCTCGCGCCGTTCGGGGCTCAGTACGCCCAGCGTGCGCATATTGTGGAGGCGGTCGGCGAGTTTGACGATGATGACCCGAATATCGTCCACCATCGCGAGGAGCATCTTGCGATAGCTCTCGGCCTGCCTGTCCTCGGCGGAAAAGAAATCGATCTTGCTGAGTTTCGTGACGCCGTCGACGCAGTTCGCCACTTCCTGGCCAAAGCCCTTCTGCACATCGGCGATGCTGACCGTGGTATCTTCCACGATGTCGTGGAGAAGGCCGGTGACAATACTGACCGCGTCCATGCGCATATCAGCCAGGATCTGGGCGACCGCGAGGGGGTGCATCAGATACGGTTCACCGGAGGCTCTTATCTGACCAGAGTGGTACTGCGCAGCATAGAGATAGGCCCGTGTAATGGCCGAGATGTCGTCTTTGGGACGCGCGTCCTGGACTGTGGCGATCAGCCTGTTAAGCTGTTCGTCGAGCGGAGTGAGTGAGGTCACCTCGGATATCGGCTTAGTCCCTGATACAGAGGGCACATTTCTATTCTAGTTCGGAGGGCATCTAAACGCGAAAAAGGACGGATTCCCTTGCGGGAGCACCGTCCTTTGTCGCTGAATTGAAAATTCAAACCCGATTACTTGGCGTTCGGGTTTGCAGCTTTCCGCTCTGCCTTGATCTTCGTGGTCTCAAGCGACTTCTGAACCCAGTCGTCAGCTTCCTTTACGTCGGCCTGGTACTGTTCCTTCGTGTCCTGCAAATCGGCGCGATACCGGATCAGGAGGTTCATGTATGCCATAGCGTTCTCATATTCCGGATCGACAGCGAGAGCTTTCTTCTCGTGTTCAATACCGTCGGTCAGAGACTGCCAGTACTTCTCTTTGAGTGCCGCGCGTTCCTTTGGATCCTTCAGCGGGCCCGGATCTTCCGGCTTCATCTTTTCATTAAGACGCGCTTCACGATCGGCAGCAACAAACTGAATCCAGGGAATCACGCCCAGTGTGTAGAGGGCGCCCTTGTCTTTGGGGTCCAGTTCGACAACCTTACGGCTCCATTCCTGAGCCTTCGGAAAGTCCTTCATCTGGTAGTACACGTTCGCCAGATACTGCGTGGCGAGCACGTTTTTCGGGTCCGCTTCCAACTGCTTGTTCAACTCTTCGATCGCTGCGTCCGCGTACTTCTTGTTTTCCGCTGTCTCGGTCCCGGGGATGTATTGTTGGATATACGCGGTTGCAAGATAGATGCGGATGTTGGGAATTGTCGGATCGAGGGCGACTGCGGTTTTGAAGTGATCTGCCGCAGCAGAGAAATTACCAGCCTTAAATGCAGCCGTTCCGCCATTGATATTGTCTCTGGCTTTCAGCTTGTCGCAGCCGGAGGTGAACAGTGCGATTGCCGTGAGAGCACCGACTGTTGCAAGAATCCGGGTATTACGTACAGTACCAAGCGAGGTTTGTCGCTTCGGGAAACCCAGCATTACTTGCCTTCCTCCACTTTCGGCGTCATGAGCCCGACCTTGTCAATGCCAGCCGAGTGCGCGGTATCGATCGCGCGTGCCACCACCTGAAATTCTAAATCTTTATCGCCCTTCACAAAAACGACCTTTTCGGCGCGACTCTTGAAAATGCCGATCAAACGTTCTTCGAGAGCATCCCAGCCGATGTCATCCTGGTTGATTTTCAAGCCGCCCAACTTGTCAATCTGGATAACGACTGTGCGGTCGTCAGCCTGATTTTGGGGCGCGTTCGGGGGCGGTGGCTGGGGCGCGAGGGCGTCCAGACCATGCGGCGAAACAGGCGAGATTGCCATGAAAATAATCAGCAGCACCAGGAGAATATCAATCATAGGCGTCATGTTGATATCGCCCTTCGGGCCGCTACCGCCGCCAACTGCCATTGCCATAAATATGCTCCTTAGATTCTGACTTGGGTCTTAATTCAACGCAGGGCTTATGGCCCGGCGGGCTATTTTGCTGGCGCCGCCTGTGACTTTGCCAGCCTCTTGTTGTCAAGCACCTGCTCGGTCAGCAAACCGACCTCGTCGACGCTGCCAGCACGCAGATTATCCACTACATCTTCAACTTTCTCGTACTTTGCACGGCCATCCGCTTTGATATAGACCATCTTGCTGGTTCGTCCGGTAAGCAGATCTTTTACCTGTGGCGCCAGGTCAGACGGATCCATCTTTTTCAGGCCGGGACTAAGAAAGACCTGCCCATCGCGCGTGATAGCCACGATAATGGCATCTTCTTTGTCGGCGTCCGGCATGGTCACGGGGTTCCGCGTCAACGCCAGATCCACAGGAATACTCTTCGAGAGCATCGGAGTGATGACCATGAAGATAATCAGCACCACGAGCATCACGTCGACCATGGGTGTGACGTTGATGTCCGCCACTGGTGGCGGGGCCTTCTTTTTTTCCATTTCGGCTCCTAATATGTACAGCCCTGATTTCCTGGCCGCCACGAATGTGGCGGGAATAACCCGCAGCAGGATGAGCCCGCTGCGGGTATTCAATCAACTCGCCTGAATTTGCGAACCCAACCTAAATCTCCCAACCAATCGGGAATCTCCCAACCAATCCGGGAGAACTATTTACGGACGCCCGAGCGGGATTGAGCCCGCTTCAGGAAGTAGTCGACCAGTTCCGAGCTGGAGTTCCCCATCTCGACATCAAAGGCATCGACACGACCCGTAAAGTAGTTGTACATCCAGACGGCGGGAACGGCGACGAACAGACCGATAGCAGTCGTCACGAGAGCTTCCGAAATACCGCCCGCGATCGCGCCGATACCGGGGGTCTTTTCCGCAGCCATCGTCTTGAACGCGTTGATGATGCCGACGACCGTACCGAACAGCCCGACGAACGGAGCCGTCGAACCGATGGTGGCCAGAGCGCTGACGCCGCGCTTCAGTTCGGCGTGGACGATCGCTTCGGCACGTTCCAGAGCGCGCTTGGAAGCTTCGATCTCTTCACCGGAGATCTCTGAGCTGCCCTGATGCGCCTGAAATTCCTGCAAACCAGCCACGACAACCTTCGCAAGGTGGCTCTTCTTATAACGATCGGCAATCTTGATCGCTTCATCCAGCTTGCCCTCGCGCAGCGCGCCGGCAACCGCCGGAGCGAACTGGCGACTTTGCTTACGGGCCGCATTAAACGCCATCAGACGATCGATCATAACGCCGATCGACCATGCCGACATCAGGAACATGATGATGACGACGGCTTTGGCGAGTGTACCCATCTGAGTCCAGAGGTGACGAAAATCCCATCCCGGCGCTCCCGCTTCCTGCAAAAGCATGAACGCCCATACCTGCATCTGTAAAAGCATTTTAGTCTTCTTCTCCTGCGAGTTGATTTATATCACGAACAAAATATAGTCGCGTTAACGCCCGTACTACTGGCTGAGCGTAAAGTTGACGTCGATGGTGGTAATCACTTCCACGGGTTCGCCGTTGAGAAGCGTCGGCCGGTACTTCCAGTTTTGCACCGCCTGCATCGCAGCCTGCACGAGCAGCGGGGGACCGCTGATGAGGTGAAGATTCTGGATGCTGCCATCCTTGGAAATCTGCGCCTCGAACTTTACAACACCCTGGACACGAGCAGCTTTTGCAAGCGGCGGGTACACCGGCTTGGGCTGACTGATCAGGTTCGCCTGGGACACATTGCCGCCTACGCGAATTGGCTTATCCGGAGCCTTCGGCTTGGCAGCGGGAGGCGGCGGCGGAGGCGCAGCGGAGGGTAAGCCCCCGATGATTCCGCCTAATACGCCACCAGCGGTACCGCCAGGAACGCCGCCAAGGACGCCACCGACTACGCCAGCAGTCATCGGCGCTTCCTCTTCCGTGATCATCTTAACTTCTTTGGGCACGGTTTTCGGCGCGGTGAGCTGGTTCATGACGAACTGCTTCGGGATCACCTTCACCACTTTTACCGCCTGCGGTGGCGGAGGTGGTGGAGGCGGAGGGGGCGGCGGCGGGGCCGTTAGAAACGTCGATAACTGCGCTTGCGGCAGCGCATCGAAATAGATCAGCGGTATGACTACAAGAATCCCAATTGCGACCAGCTGAATAGCGAACGAAAGAAGGATGGTGTACGGCTTTTTCGTTTGTCCGACGCCATCAACGAAGGTTTGCTCAAACATGTTGCCCTCTCCTGAGTTAGCGCATCACACTTTCCGTAGTGAGCGCGCTGCACACTAAAATAATCTACTCGCCGGCCATGTGCGCCGGCACTACTTGACAACCTTTACAGAACTTCTCGGCAATGCCGGTTTTGCCGGACCCTGACGCAGGGCCGATGCGGACGCTTCGGGGACGGTCTTCTTCCTCTTGTCTGCCCAGTCGTGCCAGAAGAGCACAATCGGACTGGCCACGAACACGGAAGAATACGTTCCAATGATGATACCTATAACCAGGGCCAAAGAGAAACCGTGTAACACAGGACCACCGAACAGAAACAGCGCGATTACCGCCAGGAAGGTCAGCCCGGAGGTCATAATTGTTCTGCTCAGCGTCTGGTTGACGCTTCTGTTGATCACTTCACCGAGCGGTTCTCTGCGGTTCAGGTGAAGATTTTCGCGGATCCGATCGAAGATCACGATCGTGTCGTTCATCGAATAACCAACCAGCGTCAGGAGTGCCGCAATCACGGTGAGACTGATCTCCTTGTTCAGGATGGAGAAAAGCCCAATCGTGATGATTGTGTCGTGGAACACAGCGATAACCGCGCCCACACCATAAATCCATTCGAAACGGAACCAGATGTACACCAACATACCGGCCAGCGCAAGCAGCGTGGCTGTGATTGCCTGTTGGCGAAGGTCTGCGCCGACCTTTGGACCTACCATCTCGATATTCCGAGCGGCCGTGTACGGCGCAACGTAGCTCTCCTGATTCAACACGCTCAGCACCTGCGAGGTCAAGCCAGGAACGTTGCGCAAGTCGTCAATCTTTGTAATCAACCCGCCGTGCTGGTCACGCCACGAGATAATATCCGCTGCCAGCAGGTCCACCTGCTGCTGGGACAGCTGCACACCTGCACGCTGTAACGGATCGGCGATACGAGCCGATACCTGGCCGGCACTCGCATTGTTCAGATCCAGCTTGCCGCTACCGGGCCGCCCGTAGGTGGCCGCCAGAGTATCGAGAACGATCTGCTTGCTTCGGTCCAGACCGGCATTCGGATCTTTCTGGGCAGCAACGGGGTCGAGCCCCACTTCTATTTCAATCTCATTCGAACTGTCAAAGGACTGTACGCTCGGCGGCGATGGCAGTGCACGAGTCAGCGCTCCGCGGATTTTTTCGATATCCGGCGGCTGAGCGAATTTGACCGTCATGATCATGCCACCCTTAAACTCAATGCCGTACTTCGGGCCACCTTTCACCGCGAGGCTCAGCAGACCGGCAACGCTTAACACCAGCGATGCAATGATGAAGGGCCATTTGTGCCCGAGAAAGTCGAAATTCGTTTTTTTAAATAATTCCATCTGTCACTGCCCGCCCGGCGTCCCGGGCCCGACCGTGTCATAAGGTATGACACCGGCTGTTAGTAATTTGTTCCCGCTAAACTGAGTACTTAACCTAACACACGCGCATCGTGTTTAGATGCTGAGAGCTGTCACCTGCCGGCGTCGCGACAGTTCCCAATCGAAAATCACCTTCGAAACGAAAACGGCCGTAAACACGTTCGCAAGTAACCCTATCACAAGCGTCACTGCAAAACCGCGGACAGGCCCGGTACCGAAGAGGAAGAGGAATAAACAGGACACAATGGTTGTCACGTGGGTGTCAACGATGGTCCACCAGGCTTTGCCGAAGCCTGCATCCACTGCGGCGGGAATCGATTTGCCCGACCGCAGTTCCTCCCGGATGCGCTCAAAGATCAGCACATTCGAGTCGACGGCCATACCGACGGTGAGAATAATTCCGGCGATCCCCGGCAGAGTTAAGGTTGCCCCGAAGTAGCAGAGGGCAGCCATTAACAGGATCGTGTTCAGCAGCAGTGCGAGCACCGCGTTCAGGCCCGCCTTCCTGTAATACACCAGCATTGCGACGATCACGGCGATCAGCCCGGCAATACCGGACAAAATACCGTCTCGGATGGAATCGTCTCCAAGGGACGCTCCGATGGTGCGCTCCTGAAGATACTTGATACCAGCGGGCAGCGCGCCCGTCCGGAGAACCAGGGAAAGATCCTGTGCTTCCTGGTCGCTGGCGAGACCGTTGATGCGGCCCTGATCGCTGATGGCACTCTGGATAGTCGCTACACTGCGGATCTGAGCGTCCAATACGACTGCAAGACGGTTTCCGATGTTAGAGCCGGTGAACTTCTCGAAGCGACGAGCTCCGTCCTGAGACAGGGTGAAACTGGTTTCCCAGCGGCCAGGTGAATCGGGGTCAGTTGCGGCCCGCGCGGTGCGCATGTCCTGCCCGGTAATCACAGGTGTGCGGGAAATCAGATACCAGCCACCACCGCCACCTGCGGAGACATACTCGCGCAGTTCCGTGTTGAGGGGCAGGATGCCGCCTTTCGCCGAGAGCGCCTCTTCCTTCGACTTCCAGGGACCTTCATTCTTTACTTCGACAATCTTGAGCTGAGCGGTCGCGCCGATAATCTCTTTGACGTGCTGCGGATCGCCCTCACCAGGTAGCTCGACCAGAATCTCCGATTGAGTCGCCGGGTCTCCATGCGCCTGTACGGTCGGTTCGGTCAGGCCGAGGGCATTGACGCGGCGGTCAATGGTTTCGATCGACTGGGTCACTGTGTTGCGCTTCAGGTCGAGCAGCGCACTCGGCTTCATGTTCATCCGGTAGTCAGAGGTATTCACCGGGGTAAGAATCCAGTCCGGGAACTTCTCGGTCGCCAGGTTGCGAAAGACCTGCGCTTTTGTCGGATCGACGCCGTGGATATTGACCTGGATGGAATCGGTGTCCTGCAGGGTTTCCGGATCGTTGCGGTCAAAACCATTGACGGCGATATTGCGGGTGCGGGTTTCTTCGCGCAGTTGCTCAATCGTCTGATCGGCGGTGGTCTTGGCGGCATCCTGCACCTGAACCTGCAGCACCAGATGGCTGCCGCCCTTGAGATCGAGCCCCAGGTGGATGCGTCGTGCGACATTCTTCTTCAGTCCGTCCACGGATGTGGGGAAGCCGATGATGCCAAAGATGCAGATGAGTACGGTCGCCACAATCACAACCGTCTTGATCATCAAATTTCGTTGCATGCGATTTGTTTGCCTTATTGCGAGGTTACTTCGTGCCTTCCGGCGACACGATCGTGTTGACTGCAGACCGGGCGAACTGAAGCTTCAGATTGTCCGGTTTCACTCTTAATACTATTGTGTCACTTTCCACGGTTACCACAGTACCTGTGATGCCGCCGGAGGTGACCACCACGTCGCCATTTCTGAGGTTCGCCAGCATCTGCTGCGTCTTTTTCTTCTGGCGCTGCATGGGCATAAACAGAAGAAAATAGAAGACGAGCGCGATGAGAACGTACGGCGCAAAGAGGGCGATCGAGTTGGAGGGTTGCTGCTGTAAGAGAAGAGAAAAAGACACGTCAGACGTCCGCTTTCAATGAGCGGTCCCGCACTTCTTTGAGATAAAGGGGAAATTGACCCAATAGGATAGACTGCCTCATCTCCCCCATGATGTCAAGATAGCGGCGCAGATTATGGCGGGTGGCGAGGGACGCGAAGAGAATCTCGCCCGCCTGGAAAAGATGGCGCAGGTAGGCTCGCGAGTAAGTACGGCAGGTATAGCAATTGCAATTCGGGTCAAGCGGGCCGGCGTCGTCGCGATACCGCGCGTTCTTGATCACCACCTTGCCTTCGGAAGTAAAGATCCAGCCGTTGCGGGCGTTGCGGGAGGGCAGAACGCAATCCATCATGTCGATGCCGCGGGCCACGTATTCCGGCAGTTCCTCAGGCATACCGACTCCCATGGCATAACGGGGCCGGTCTCTGGGAAGGTGAGGCTCGCTCGCTTCGACCATTTCGAGACTGAGCGGGCGCGGTTCACCGACGGAGAGTCCTCCTACTGCATAGCCATCGGCATCGAGATTGAGCAGGCGCTCGGCGCACTGCCGGCGGAGATCGGGAAACATCGAGCCCTGGACAATCGGGAAGAGCGCATGCCGAGTGGACGAGTGGGCGATCCGCTCGCGGTAATACGTGAAGGCACGTTCGGCCCAGCGCACCGTGCGCTCCATGGAGGCACGGGCGGACTCATGGCTGACCGGGTAAGGAGGGCACTCGTCGAGGACCATCATAATGTCTGACCCCAGCGCAAGCTGGACATCGACGGTGGAAGCGGGCGTGAACTTGTGGGTGTCGCCATTCAGGTGGGACTGGAAGGTGACTCCGTCTTCTGTAATCTTCCGCAGTTCGGAGAGGCTGAACACCTGGAACCCACCGGAATCGGTCAGGATGGCGCCCGGCCACGACATGAAGCGGTGCAGCCCACCCATTTGGCGGATGAGTTCATGGCCAGGGCGAAGGAAAAGGTGATAGGTATTGCCGAGGATGATGGGGGCTTTGAGATCTTCCCAAAGGTCCCGCTGGGTGAGGCCTTTGACGGTGGCCTGAGTGCCGACGGGCATGAACGCGGGCGTGGGAATGTCACCGTGTTCGGTGTGGAGAATACCGGCGCGGGCACGAGTGTCCGGGCACTCGGCGAGAAGTTCGAAGGTGATCTGGCGGGGCAAATCCGATTGTAGGGCTGACGTCTTTGTCTAACGGCGGCTCTTGCCTACTTAGCGATACGTCCGCCGTCCACCATCAGGTGGGTGCCGGTGATGAAACTTGCTTCGTCGGACGCCAGGAAGAGGATAGCGTTCGCGACTTCGCGGACGTCGCCCACGCGGTTGAGCATGTGTTGCGGGGCCATTTCGGCGATCCATTGCTCGCGCGTGATGCCCATCCGGAGCCATTCGCGCTCGGTTGCGCTGGTGAGGATGCAGCCGGGGCAGATGCTGTTGACCCGGATGTTGGACGGTGCGAGATCGAGGGCCATGCAGATGGTCATGGAGAGGATGGCCCCTTTACTGGTGTTGTAAGTGGCGAAATCCGGCTGGGCCATGAGGGCGCTGGTGGACGACACGTTGACTATGGAGCCTTTGCCGCGTTTCCGGATATGGGGAATGGCGTGTTTGGAGACCAGCCCCGTGCCGATGACGTTGACTTCCAAGACCCTTCGCCAATCCTCAGGGGTCGCATGCTCAACCGAGACGGTGGTGAAGTTGGCTGCGTTGTTGACCAGGATATCGATGCCCCCGAAATGCTCTATGGCGGTTTCGCTGATGCGGCGTGCATCGTCTTCGATTGAGATGTCACCGGTAACAGCTACTGCCTGAGCACCCATGGCACAGAGGCGTTTGGAAACGGCGTTGACATCGGCCTCACTGATGTCGGTCAGCACCAGCTTCGAGCCTTCTTCGGCGAAACGGGTGGCAGTGCCCTCACCAATGCCGGCTCCTGCTCCGGTGATGATGGATATCTTGTTTGCGAGACGCATGAACTCTACATGATACGCCGTGAAGTACTACCAGCCGGGTAAGCGCTTACAGGCGGACGGCCGTGTTCGGCGTGTTCAACGGCTATGAAAATCCCGCGCTGGCGGCCAGGGTTCAGCACCAGCGCGGGAGTATCGGGGGAGAAGCTCAGACCTTCGAGATAACGGGCGGTGCAAGATCCCGGCTGGAAATGACGCGATCGATGAGGCCGTATTTTACAGCCTGATCGGCTTCCATGATGTAGTCGCGATCGACGTCGCGGGCTACGCGTTCCATGGTCTGGCCGCTGGCATCGGCGAGGATCTTGTTGAGGATCTCGCGCATGCGGAGGATCTCCTTAGCATAAATATCGATGTCAGCCGCCTGACCCGCCAGACCCTGCATGGAGGGCTGATGGATCATTATGCGGGAGTTCGGCAGGCTGAAGCGCTTGCCTTTCGTTCCAGCCGCCAGGAGGACAGCGCCCATCGAGGCCGCCTGCCCGACGCAAATCGTTACAATGTCGGGCCGCACGAACGCCATCGTGTCCAAAATCGCGAGGCCGGCCGTGATGGAACCGCCTGGCGAGTTGATGTAAATGGAGATGTCGCGCTCAGGGTCTTCGGCCTCAAGGAACAACAATTGCGCGATGATGAGGTTCGCGACCATATCATCGATCGGTGTTCCGAGAAAGATGATGTTCTCTTTCAGCAGACGGGAGTAGATGTCGTAAGAACGTTCACCTCTCGAGGTCTGTTCCACAACCATTGGAACCAGCAGAGAATTACCCAATCCTTTCTTGTTTCTTTTCTTCGATGAAGAACGCGCCAGAGAAGATTCCCGGGCGGCAGTCTGCTTCGAAACTTCATCATAGACTGCGCGAGACGAAAAACGTGGTTTCGGGACGCGGTGCGAGATGTGGAGTGTGGGTTATTAGGCGGATTTTGTTGGGGGGTGGTCGGGTTCGGAATATCTTGGGAACGCGTCTGTAACCCGTTTTTTCCGGTGGAGGCGATTCGCGGCGAATCGATGCCGATTCAGGCGGGTCGAAAAAGCGAACCCATTTTGTACAGGTGCGGCGACTCCCGGACCCCCGGGAGGGCGCGGCCCGGAATCCGCGCGTCCCGGAGTGGTTGAGTCCTGGCGGGATCAGAACCGGGTCTTGACACGCAGGAGAAACCCGCGCGCTGCGTACCGGCACCCTTCGCCCGCTGTACAGGTCAGCCGCGCATGCCGGCATTTTCGATTGTGGGTATCTTTCCCACCACGCGCTCGTAGCTTCGCGCGGCCACCACCGGGAGTAGCGCAAATACCTTTTCTGCCGTCTCACGTTCCCGCTGCTGGATTCGTCGTGCGAGCGCATCAGTCACAGTGTCGCCCGCGAGCCGGGCTGCAACAGCGAGCGACTCATACATGGCAACCTCACTGCTCTCTACCGCGTAGGCATGATGAGGTTTTGAGTGACGCGCTCAGATTCTTCATGGCCAAATTGCGCAGTTTTGGGTGGGAGCCCGAACATGTGAGCAAGAAAATTCTCCACACCGGATGGCGAGCCACCCAGTGCCTCCAGTCGCGCAGTAAGGGCTTCGTATTGCTGTCTTGTGTCGTCCGCGTGTTTCTCGAACAGCGAATGCGCCTCGGCCTCGCTGCCTTCTTTGGCAAAGCCGCGCAATTTCTTGCATAATCAGTTCTCGTTATTACCATTACCTGTTTTCGCTTACAAGATCGGTTTTGTATCTGGTCCACTGCTGCTCAGCAGAACCATCCTGAGACACCACTTCATTGCTGCGCCGACGACTCAATTCCTTATCGAGGGACTTAACGTCTGACTCGGTGAGCGAGGTTCCCACGGGTGGCGCGAACCTGAGCGATCGGGTCAGAAATGTAGCTCCACTGGTCACCTTCCGGCCACGGACCACGACCCTGATTCCACTAACCTCTGATGTGCTCGGCGTTGGACATATTGAAGTATGTGTGGGTGTAGCGCGGGTTGCCCTGCAGAACTCCTGGGGGGAAGTTCCGCATGATCTCGTTGAGCGCAGCGCTGAACATCTGGAAGTGTGCAATTTCGCGGGTCATCAGGAAGTCAAGGCTCTCGAGCACGTAGCTATCCTCCGTGAACTCCATCAGATACTCGTACACGATTTTGGCTCGCGATTCCGCCGCGATGTTTTTCAATTCGCCGTTCACCCCGTCAAAGCAACATGGTGATAGTGGCGCCGATTTCGAGATGGCTGAATTCTTCGGTTGCTGTGTCCATGAGCAAGTCATAGTGACGTGGGTACGGACGGCGGCAGAGAAAGGCTTGCGTGAACTACTGCATGGCTGCTTTGAGTTCGCCGTTGGGTCCGCCGAACTGTCGAGAAGCATGCGCGCGAAACAGGGGTGGGGGCCGGATATACGCGCGTTGAATTGGAGTTCTTTGATGTGATGGAACATGGAACTTACGCTCCGGGAACTGAGTGCCAGTGGCTGGAGAGCACGCCGCATTCCCAGGGCGAATCGCGAATTCGGAGGAGATTAGATGAGGAGCAAATACAGAGAAACCGAGGATATTGGAGCGTGAGGGAAGATTGAATTAAGATGGCCAGGTGGCACCCGGCCAGGCGTTTTTCCCGACCGGGTACCCGTTGGTGACTATTAGAGGGCTGGAGGCGTTGTGGAGCCGGAACCCGTGGAACCGGAACCCGAACCCGACGAACCGGAACCCGAACCGCTACCGGAACCTGAACCGCTACCGGCACCTGAACCGCTACCGGCACCCTTTTTCTTGCCCTTCTTGGGACTGCTGGATCCGCTGCCTGTATCAGTGCTGCCAGACCCGGAACTGCCGCTTGATCCGGCTGTGGAGCCCGCGCTGCCGCTCTGACCAGAGGTCGAGCCGGAACCCGTGGAGCCAGACGATTGACCTGCAGAACCGGAACCGGATCCCGCCTGGCCTGAGCCACTTCCTGAGCCTGTCGCCTGGGCAAAACAAATAGGCATCGCGGCCGACAAAAACATAATTAAAGCTGTCTTTTTCATACGATATTCCTTTTTATATCTCGCCTGAGGCGAGCCGAGTTTCGCTCCTGTTAACTGCAACCCGTCCGCCATAATTGCGGGAATGTATAAGGATTTTGTTTGCCGTATACAGTTTGGAGACGAATAGTAGTTTCATGACTAAAACTGGAGTTTGTGGCATTTTCGGATGGCCCTGATTGGCGCGGATAATCGGCGAA
>JAUZEU010000298.1 GCA_030838885.1 Bryobacterales bacterium
GCTGAACGGCGGCATGACGAAGATCGCCAACGCGTTCTTCCTGGGCGGCAATCATCGGGTCTACGTCGACAGCGCCCCGCATTTCGTAGCCAACGTCGCGCTCACCCTTGCCGGATGGAATAAGTGGAGCGGGTCGTTGAGAATGCGCGCGATCAATCACTACCGACTGGATGGAGACGATCCCTCGATCGTTGCTTCAGGCCACACTGTGTTCGATCTGGGTATCGCGCGGCAGATCAATCATCGCCTCGAACTGAATCTGAGTCTCGATAACTTCACCAGCCGCGATTACTATGAGACGCAGAATTACTTTGAATCGAGAGTGACGCCCGAGGCACCCGTTATTGCCCGCGTCCACGGGACGCCCGCCTATCCCTTAACCGCTGTGGTTGGTGTCACTATGCGGTTCGGCGGAAAATAAGCGCGGCTACTTTGCGACCGGCTTCTCGACTTTTTCTTCTTTCGGAACCTTGGGCTTGCCTGCATCCGAATAGGCTTGCTCGCTTGAACTCGCCAGCGCCGGCGACTGAGCGTCTTTCGCCTGCCCGCCAGGGTATCCGGTTTCGCTCACGCCCGTCATAGTCTGGTGCTTGCTGCCGGTAGACCCTGAAGTACTGGTTCCGCATCCGGTGAGCAGCACGGTCGCGACAATTCCCCCGGCCAGGGCGGCTTTGGGCAGGTTCTTATGAAAGGCGTTCTGAAACATCTTTACCTATTGAACCATACGCCTGAACTATAGACCTGTGTCACCTGCCTACGGCCAGAATCGAAAACGAATCCGGCACCATCGGCCCGCGGGCCGGGCCACGGCCTCCGCGTCCCTGGGGTGGCGCCTCGCCTGCGGGCGGCGTGACCGGTGCCGGCGGCGGACCGTACTCAGCGGCCATCGTGAGAATGTGATTCGTCTTCGAATCGAGAGTCAGGGTCTTGGCGCCTGTCATCGTCTGCAGGTTCTGTTCCACCTCGAAGCTGGTCGGGCTGTTTTCCTTCACGATCGTCATCGTCCCGTTGCCGTGTGAACTAAAAGCTTCCATGGTCGCCGGATTGAACACTGCGCCATCGGAACCGCCTGCCAGCGGGAGCGACGTGATGATCTTGCCATCCTGCGCGTTGAGGATCACCATCATGGGCTGGGGCGGTGTTGCCACCGGCATTCCCGATTGTCCGCACGCCGCAAACAGGACATGATTCTTCAAATCCAGCGCCAGACCGTTGCACCGGCTGCCCTTGTCTCCAAACTCATAGTGCGCCGTGACCTTCATCGTTTTGGCGTCCACTACCGCAACATTCGACTTGTCCTGGATAACCACGTAAACATGCCCCTTGCCATCCGATACCGCCTGCTCCGGTGCGCCGCCCAGATCGATCGTGCCGAGCACCGTGCCGTCCTTCGCATCGATCACGGTCGCGTCCATGGTCGGGTGGCTAAACACGTAGATGCGCTGATTGAAGGGATCGGCAAGAATGCCGTCGGGATTGCTCTTCGGATCAATGTCGATGGTCTTGATGAGGGCCAGGGTTTTGGTATCCCACATAGCAACCGGTTTGCTGCTTGCGAAACCGTGACCGGATTTGACATCCACTGCTGCGCCATTCGCGCGGGTATTGGGGATTTCACCAGCGGGGGCGAGTGTGTCGAGATCGAAGATGGTCACGCGCGCGGGCATCGGAGTGGCGCCCTGGACAGCGCCGCGAGGGATGTATAGCTTGCGCCCTGCATCGTCCGCGTAGATGTAATCAAATCCGCCCGTGGCGCCGACTTTCGCCGTCTTGAGAACCTTGTAGGGCCCCTGTTGAGCTATCCCTGCGCTGGCCAGCATCGCGAAACCTGCAGCAAATCCGAGGCAATTCCGTCGCATAGCATTTCTCCTGAATTCCGGTTGGGCCTAAGTATACAAGCACACGGCGTAACCCCGCTGAAAAGGGTTACACCGAGGAGTTTGTGAAACTGGCGAGCCTGTCCCGGCGCGAGGTAGTCCCGAAACGCAAGCCTGACGGCCAATCCAAGGCGCGGATCAAGGCCACATGGTTGGGTTGAAAAGCAGCGAGAATTCTGTCAGGATCCCGTTACGGCGGACAGAACTATCGGGAACCCAACGCGGTAATTGCGATCGTCAGGATATCGGCCAGAAACAATTCGTCCCTTCTGCGCGAGACTCGGGCGACTACCCACTCCTGTTATCCCGGCACCTGTGCCACCGCGCTTCAGTTCGAGATTTAATCCTGCTCTAAACTGCCGGGGACGCAGCGCAGGAGGGCATTTTTGGCGAAGGCCGTGGATGACCCGTATCGCACGCACACGCCTGCTTATTGGGTGTTCCTGCGGCCAAGCAGACCTTTAATAATATCTCCGAGCTTCATGAAATCGTCATAGTCGGACGGCTTTTGAAAATACCCATTTGCACCCAGCTTCGCCATTTCCTCGCGGTCGCGATCGGACGCTGAACTTGAAACCGCGAGGACAAGAGCCTTTCCGCACTTGCGGCTCAGGCGCATATGCTGCAGGACAGCGTTGCCGTGCTTTCTCGGCAGATTGATATCCAGTATGACCAGCGCGGGACAGGGCATGTCGGCATCGCTGTCAGCCTGATCGAAGAATCGTATCGCCTGCTCTCCATCCTTCACAATATGGAGAGCGACATCGAGCTTCGCCGTCTCGATCGCATCCTGGATCAGGAACACGTCGGATTCATTGTCCTCCGCGATAAGCACGTTCCAGCGAATGCCGGTGGGCCTATTCTCAGACGGGGAGCGTGAAGCGGAAGGTAGATCCTCGTCCGACTTCGGATTCGACCCAGATCCGCCCATGATACCGATCCACGATTCGTTGACAGATGGCCAGTCCAATGCCGGTTCCGGAATATTCATCGCTAGTGTGCAGACGCTTGAAAAGCCCAAAGATGTTCTCCTTGTACTCGGGATCGATGCCGATGCCGTTATCGCTCACGGTGAAAAGCCAGTGTCCGTCCTGCCGCTCCGCCGCAATATGCACAATGGGCGGCCGGTCCGGGCGGCGGTACTTAATAGCATTGCCGGCGAGGTTCTGAAAAAGCTGTTGCAGATGCATGCTGTGCACCGGCAGCAAGGGCATAGGATCCGCCTCGATCTGCGCGCCGGTTTCCGAAATAGAGCCGGCCAGGTTGGCGACCGCCGTCTTCAGGGCTTCATTCGCATCGGCAACTTCAGCGCATTTCTCGACTTTCGTCACTTGCGTATATGTCAGCAGGTCGCGTACGAGCGTTTCCATGCGCGTTGCGCCATTGCGCAGGTATCCTATGAATTTCAGCGCCTCGCCATCGAGTTTGTCGGCGTGGCGCTTTGTCAGGAGCTCGCTGTAGATTTTGACGGTTCGCAAAGGCTCCTGAAGGTCGTGACTTGCCGAAAAAGCGAACTGCTCAAGATCCTGATTGGCCCGCCGAAGTTCGTCCTCGATGCGCTTCTGCTCGTCAATATCGGTCCAGGTGCCGAACCATTTCACGATTTTCCCTTCTGTATCGCGCACCGGGAGGGCGCGCCCGACGAACCATCGCCAACGGTTTTCATGCCGATCCAAAAAGCGGTACTCGAAATTGTACGGCTTCCCTGCATCCACGGCGGCGTACCAGCTTTCGTGAGCCTGCCGGATGTCTTCAGGGTGCACGAGGGTTTCCCATCTTTCATCCCCGAAGGCGACGCGACTAAGGCCGGTAAATTCATACCAGCGGTCGTTGTAGTAATCGAGATAGCCGTCTGGCCGCGCTGTCCACACCATCTGCGGCATTGTGTCCGCAAGCTGCCGGAACCTGGCTTCGCTCTCGATCAATGCCGCATGCAGACGCCTGGTCTGCGTGATATCGCGCGCAATCTTGGAAGCTCCGATGATGACACCCTGCGCGTCCTTCACCGGAGAGACTGTCAGCGAGATATGGAGGAGCGTTCCATCTTTGCATCGTCGCACTGTCTCGAAGTGATCGACCCGCTCGCCGCTTCTGAGCCGCGCAAGGATTTTCGGTTCTTCGTCCTGGCGGTCCGGTGGAATCAGTAACGTGGCTACTGGTTGTCCGACCGCCTCGGCGGCCGTATAGCCGAACATGCGCTCGGCGCTTTGGTTCCAGCTCGTAATGACGCCATTCAGGTCCTTGCTGATGATCGCGTCATCGGAGCAAGCGACAATAGCACTCAGCAGAAGAGCGGCGCGTTCCGCATGCTTACGCTCAGTGATATTGCGCGTGATTGCGAGTTGAACGGTGGACCCGTCCACGTGCCGCAGCGGAGCGGCATGGCTGTCCATATGACAACGCGTGCCGTTCAAGCTCAAGATGTCGAATTCCAAAGAGGCCTTTTCGCCCTTGCAAATCCTCTCGTTAAATTCGCGGAACCTGTCCCGATCTTCAGGGGCGATGAGGTCGTAGACGCTCTTGCCCGTCACGGCTTCGGCGGATGAAGCGCCCACCATGGCAAGACCCGGTGCATTCATGAAAAGCAATGTTCCATCGGGCGCAACCATCTTCACGCATTCAGGCGTGGTCTCAACGATGGCACGAAACTGCTCGCTGGCTTCGATCTCCGCGTTCTTGCGGTCCGTAATATCCATGAGCAGGTTTACGCCGCCGATGATCCGGCCTGCGGCATCGCGAATTATCGCCGGACACGGCGTAAACCAGAATCGCGTGCCGTCCGGCCGCTCGGCAATGCACTCGATCCCGGTCGGCACGTCGCCGCCTTTCAGCGCGACCGCCATGGGACATTGATCATGCGGCAAAGGCGTGCCGTCCGGAAGGAAAATCTTCCAGGTTACGCACCACTTGTCCGTGCCGATTTCGGGCCTGCGGCCTGAAAGGTTCACCGCGGCAGGATTGAAATATGTAAGCCGGCCCTGAGCGTCCGTCATGTAGATGGCGGCAGGAAGAGCTTCCATCATTTCGCGGAAGATGCTGTTCGACAGATCGCCGCCAGCCACAAAATCCGTGAGCGTATTGCCTCCGGCTCCAGTCACGCCGCACCTCCTCGGTTTTTCTGATCCCGCGCGCGTTCAGCGCTATCCGATCTTTGAGCAAGAACGCGCCGAACTATCGAGCCAAGCTCCATGTATTCAACCAGACTCGATGGCTTCCTGAAATAGAACAGCGCCGCATGTCTGACTGCCTTTTCCTCGATGGCGCGGGAGTCGGACCCCGTCATCACTATAACGGGCGTTTGCGCGTAGCGCTCGGTGGACCGCAGGCGCCTCAGAACCTCTTCCCCGTCAGATTTGGGCAGGTGCATGTCCAGCAGTAGCAGGTCGAGCGGCGGTGCCTTTTGGTTGGTATCAAGAGTGTCGATATACGCGATCGCCTGCGCTCCGTCGCGGGTCACGTGCAGCGAGCAATTCACGCCATGTTCTCTAAGAGCTTCCTGTATAAGCTCGATATCTGCTGGATTGTCCTCGGCAAGGAGGATTTGGAAACGGTTTGCTTCGCTCATAATGGCCCTTTCCACTCCAGACCGGTCCCGTCCAACTGTTTTCGCCGTGAGCCGATGGCGTTGGGTGCCATTTTCACCGGCTCTTCGGCCCTCTCCGGCACGAACACCGCGGCGAATCAGGAGGGCCAGTTCTTTGTTGCCCGTCACATCCTGATCGTCGCGTACAAGCGAGCGGATGTACTCACTGGGCGTGCTAAAACGGCCTTCGCGCAGCTTCGAGTCTGTGAAGTCCTTGATTATCCGCGGCAGTGAGATGGTAAGCATCGCTTTCTCCATACGGACCTAGGAATTTTAGCATGTAGGAGGACTTTTTTTGTGAATAGGTGACCACGGGCTCCTGCCGCCGAAACGAAGCAGAATTAGTTGACGTGTTGAAGCTATCCACCACGCTGCTCATTGTTATGTTTCGCACTTAGTTGTGTGGTTTCGGCGCTTGTGTGGTTTCGGCGCAGAATTTGTGAGAGTCGAAATCGGTGACCGCCGTTGTGCATAACCCATCGGGGAAGCCGTGTCATGTTCTCCCCGAGGCTACCCAGGAACTGTTCCGTCCCATACAGATCTGCCATCACAGCTCTCGCACACGAACCCGGTTCCGAACTGATTTATGCGAGCACACGGAACCCGGCAGCCAATGCTGAATGGCCAAAACCGCCTGAATGACTATCGAACCGCGACCGAATACAGGCATACAATAAGGCCATGGATCTAGTCGTAAATGGAGCCCGCCATCGCATCCAAAGCGATCCTGATCGCACCCTTCTTGCTGTGCTCCGCGACGAACTCGACCTCACCGGCACCAAGTACGGCTGCGGTGAAGGGCAGTGCGGCGCCTGCACGGTCCTGCTGGATGGCGCACCTGTCCGCTCCTGTCTCACGCCCGCCAAAGCGGCACAGGGGAAACAAATCGCGACCATCGAATCGCTCGCCCAAAACGGGCATCTCCATCCCGTTCAGCAGGCCTTCATCGAAGCTGATGCTTTGCAGTGCGGCTATTGCACCTCGGGCATGATCATGAGTTCCGTTGGCCTGCTGAAGAAGAAACCAAATCCGAGCGACGCGGATATCAAATCGGGCCTGCAGGGGAACGTCTGCCGCTGCGGTACCTATCCGCGCATTGTTCAGGCAGTGCGGATGGCCGCGAAAGCATCGAACGGGAGGGTCGCATGAACGGCTTCGAAGCAGAGCGCTACGAACTGCACGCTACGCCCACTTACCGCTTTGTGCCCGACCGCCGGGACTTCTTCAAAGTCATTGGCGGGGGGCTTGCCGTGCTGCTGGTTCTGGACGCCAGTGCGGACGCGCAGGAGTCTGGTGGCGCGGGCCGCCGTGGTGGCGGTGGCCAGGCCATGCCGCAGGAGATCGGCGCATGGCTTCACATTGCTGAATCAGGCGCGATCACGGTCTACACGGGCAAGGTAGAAATGGGCCAGAACATCCGCACTTCGCTCGCCCAGGCGGTTGCTGAAGAACTCCATGTCAGCCCGTCGAAGATCACGATGGTCATGGGCGACACGATGCTCACCCCGTTCGATATCGGCACGGTCGGCAGCATGACCACACCTGTCATGGCTCCGCAACTCCACAAGGTCGCTGCAGCCGCAAGGGAGATGCTGCTCGACCTCGCCGCGCAGGAATGGAAGGCCGATCGCGCTTCCCTCTCGATAGAAGACGGGCTGGTGCGCAACAAGGCTTCAAACAAGACGCTTTCCTTCGGCGAACTGACCAAAGGCCAGAAGCTTGCAAAGACCATCACGCCCGATGCCCGCGTGACCCCTGCCTCCGAATGGAAAGTGGCTGGCCATGACATGCGCAAGGTCAACGCGCGCTCTATCGTGACGGGCGAAGAAAAGTATACGTCCGATATGAAATTGCCTGGCATGATGTTCGGCCGGGTGGTGCGGCCTTCCGCGTTCAAATCCTCGCTCATCTCTGCTGACACGAAGGGCGCCGAACAGATGCCGGGCGTGGTGCCTGTGCATGATGGCGACTTCCTCGGCGTCGCCTGTGACGATTCCGCGAAGCTCGATGCCGCTGCAGCCGCAGTCAAAGCCGACTGGAAAACCGTACCGCAAACAAATTCCCGCGAACTGTACGGCCACCTGAAATCTACCGCGGCAAATGCTCCCGCCTGGCAGCCGATCGAAGGCGATACACATGCGGAAGCTACTTATAATGTCGCTTACATTGCG
This sequence comes from Bryobacterales bacterium, assembly GCA_030838885.1. GTDB lineage: Bacteria > Acidobacteriota > Terriglobia > Bryobacterales > Bryobacteraceae > BOG-234. The sequence continues at coordinate 7,632 of JAUZEU010000298.1, forward strand.
CATACTCCGCTGGAGCCACGCGCAGCCGTAGCCCAGTGGGAAAACGGCAAGCTGACCGTTTGGACAGGCACCCAGCGGCCATTCGGTGTGCGCACGGAACTGGCTCAGGCGTTCGGCATCTCAGAAGACAAAGTCCGCGTGCTTGTTCCGGCCACAGGTTCAGGCTATGGAGGGAAACATACCGGAGAATGTGCGGTGGAAGCGGCCCGGCTGGCAAAGGCGGCGGGCCGCCCGGTCAAACTCCAGTGGACGCGCGAAGAAGAGATGACCTGGGCCTACTTCCGCCCGGCGGGCGTGATCGAAGTGCGCAGTGGCGCGCGCCGCGACGGAACCATCACCAACTGGCAGTTCCACAATTACAACTCCGGCGGAGCAGCCCTTCGCAGTCCGTACAACATCCCGAATCAGATCGCGGAATTTCACGGTTCCGACTCACCGCTTCGCCAGGGCTCCTATCGCGGTCTCGCGGCCAGCGCCAATCATTTCGCCCGTGAATCTCATATGGACGAACTGGCGCGCGCCGCCGGCGTTGAACCCGCCGCGTTCCGGTTTAAGAACGCGAGCGACCCCCGCCTTCGCGCGGTAATCGAAGCCGCCACCGAACGCTTCCGCTGGGGCCGGGCCGAAGACCGTGCTGGTCAGGGCTTCGGCATGATGGCTGGCTTCGACAAAGGCGGCTATGTTTCCGCATGCGTGGAACTCACGGTTACCAACGGCGCTGTCCGTATAGACCGCATTGTTCAGTCGTTCGAATGCGGAGCCATCGTGAACCCGGACGAACTCAGGAATCAGATCGCGGGCGGCACTATGATGGGCATCGGCGGCGCGCTCTTCGAAGCTGTCGATTTCGAGAACGGCCGCATCCTGAACCCGCGCCTCTCGAAGTACCGTGTGCCCAGATTCAGCGACATGCCCGAGATCGATGTCGTGCTGGTGGACCGCAAGGATCTTCCGTCCGCCGGCGCGGGTGAAACGCCGATAGTAGCCGTGGCCCCCGCGGTTGCGAATGCAATCTTCGACGCCACGGGCCAGCGTCTGCGCTCCATGCCGTTGAAACTGAGTTAGACGCTCAGCACCGGGCAAGGTGATTCGCAAACGACCGAATAAGCATGAGAGTGCAACTGGTCCAGTAGATGCCCGTGGATCCTGCCCCGGCCGATCACCACAAGGTCCGCTCTCTTCTGTTGCGCTACCCGCCTCACCAGCGACGCAATGCTCTCGCCTTCCGTAGTTATTTGCATATCGTGTGTTGCCCGACGTTCCAGGTAAATGCCATCGGCAAAAGCCGCGGTTGCGACGGCCAGTTCTACCTCTCGTTTCGGCTGGTCCGGCGAAGTTTGCCCTTCAGGGGCCAGGTGCATCACCTCCACTGCCGCTCCGGTGTCGCGCGCGACGGCCAGACCGACCTGCAGAGCGCCCTGGGTCTTCTCCTTCAGATCCACCGCCGCCACAATAACGCGCGGCTGCGGGTGCGCGCGGTGCCCAGCCTCGCAGCAATGGGCGCTGGTCCACACCGGTGCTGTGGAATCGTGCAGCACTTTCGACGTCACCGATCCCAGCAGAGCCCGCCGGAATAATCCGTAGCCGTGCGTAGGCAGCGCAATCAGATCCGCTTTATTGTCACGGGCGTAGTCGACAATAACCCGCGCCGGCTCGCCATCCAGCACGACGCAGCGGGTTTCCATACGGGGAAATTCTTCTGCCGCAAACTTGCGAAGGCGCCTGTCCATTATCACTGGTATCGGCGGACTATGTATATCCAGCGCATACATAAACCCTGATTCAAAGTAGACGGGCGGCAGCGGCGGAACGGCGTGCAGCAGTATCACCACCGCTCCATACCTCCGCGCCATTGATTGAACAAATGGGGCGGCTGCGCGCGAACGCTCTGAAAAGTCCACTGGAAAGAGAATGTTTCTGATTTGCATAATGGGGCTCGTCCATCTCCAGCCAGAGGCTGATTCCATGGGAGATACTCGCTGCGACGACTCTGCCGTGCGTTGTTTCGCGCACTATCAGAGCCCTGTAACGCAACATCTCCCCGGGTCTTGCTCTGACCTGTTCATTCCACAAATTGCGGGTCTTTTCACCGGAAAAGTGCACATGGAAACTCTGCCTGCGTTGCGACACGGTAAACTTCTGATTCACGGCGATGCCGAAACGTATTCTGATAGCCGACGACCAATTACCCGCAAGGGAACTGCTGCGGACGATTCTGTCCTCATCCGGCTATGAGGTGCTGGAAGCTGCCGATGGTGACGAAGCGGTAAGACTCGCTTCCGAATCTCCGCCGGACTTAATTCTTCTGGACATCCAGATGCCCGGCCGCGATGGCTTCGCTGTCTGCACGGAATTGAGGGCGGATCCACGCTTCGCCCTCGTGCCCATTATTGCCATGACGGCTGGACTCATGCGGGGCGAACGGGAACGCGCCCTCGCCGCGGGATTTTCCGAATTTCTCGGCAAGCCCATATCGCTCCGGACACTTCGTACAACAGTCGCCGGTCTGCTAAATCAAGCCGTGCTTCTTTAGCTTGTAACGCAACGCATCCCGCCCAATCCTTAACGCCCGCGCCGCTTCCGATTGATTGCCGCCCGCCCCCGCCATTGCCTCCACCAGGAGCCGCTTCTCATGCTCTTCCAGACTTCCCTCCGGCACTGCTTCCGGTAATGCTTCGGTGCCTGAGCGCCGCGCCGGAAACCGTAGGTACTCCGGCAGATCCTGAATATCTACCGTGTCCCCCAGCACCATCATGCACGCGTATCCAAGCACGTTTTCCAGTTCCCGGATGTTCCCTGGCCAGTCATGTCGGGCCAGCAGAATCTGCGTTCGTTGCGTGAGGCCGCGAATGCTTTTCCCGTACTGCGCGGCGAACTTGTCCACGAAGTGTGCTGTCAGCAGCGGCAGATCTTCCTTGCGCTCGGCGAGCGGAGGCACGCGAATCTCCACCATGGAAAGCCGGTAGAACAGATCTTCACGGAACTGCTTCGCAGCTACCGCGGCGCGCAGATCATGATGGGTCGCCGCAATCGCCCGCACATCCACCTTCCGCGGCATCAGTGACCCCACCCGCAGCACTTCCTGGTTCTGCAGCGCGCGCAGCAGTTTCGCCTGCATCCCCAGCGGCATGTCGCCGATCTCGTCCAGAAAGATTACGCCCTTATCGGCAAACTCGAACAGCCCCATCTTGTCCTGCACAGCGCCGGTGAAAGCGCCTCGCGCATGCCCGAACAACTCGCTCTCGAACAGCGTCTCCACCACCGCCGAACAATTGATCACCACGAATCGCCCGTTCCGCACCGGGCTCAGGTTGTGGATCGCCCGCGCCGCCAGTTCCTTGCCCGTTCCGGTCTGGCCGGTCACCATCACCGTCCGGAAATGCGGCGCAACTCTGCGGATACGCGAGAACATCTCCCACATGGCGGGCCCACGCCCCACCATGCCTTCGAATCGCCCGCTGTCTCCCAAACTGGATTCGAGCGCGGCAGCCTTCTGCCGCAGCCGCGCCTCCGCCACCAGCTTCGAGATCCTCTCTCGCAGCGCGGCTATCGGGATTGGCTTGTTCAGGTAGTCCGCTGCCCCGCGCCGAATCGCGTCCACGGCGGATTCGCTCGTATAGTGCGCGGTCATGAGAATCACGTCAATCGCCGGATCGAATTCCACAATGCGATCCAGCACCTCCAGCCCGCTCAACCCCGGCATCACCAGATCCGTCAGAACAATCTGCGGATGCTCGCGAAAGACTGCCTCAATGCCGTCTTCCGGATCCAATGCGGTCACAATCCGCACGCCTTCGCGGGCCAGCGCCGAAGAAATCAGCTCCAGGCTGCCCTCATTGTCGTCAATGACGACGATGGTCACTTCCGCGGGCGTGATCATCTGTTCAGGGCTGCCCGCATGGCCGGAACATGCTCCCGTAACGCCCGCAGCAGCGTCTCTCGATTCACCGGCTTCTGCAGGTAGTCGGTCGCCCCCAGCCCCATCGCTTCGGCGTTGCGATCCAGCACGGACATCACGAAAACCGGCGTAGCACTGGTCTCCGGCATCGAGCGCAGTTCACTCAGAACACGCCATCCCGATCGGCCCGGCATCAGCAGGTCCAGCGTGATTGCATCGGGCCGCAACTCTCTGGCAAACGCGGCGGCGGTTGCAGCGCTCGGGGCGAACTCCGTCGCGATACCCAGCGGGTTCAGATAGCCTGCGATCAACTCTCGCGCCGCCGGTTCATCTTCCACGATCAGTACGACAGGTACGGCATTCGCCCGAGCCGGGTCCGCCGGAAATGTGAAGCTGAAACAACTGCCTGCGCCCAGCTCGCTCTCCAGTTCCACCCTGCCGCCGTGCATTTCCACCAGATGTTTCACGATCGACAGCCCCAGGCCCGTGCCCTCTCTTACACCCCGTGTCGTGCTGGCCACCTGCCGGAACTTATCGAAGATCACGGACTGATCCTCCGGCGCAATCCCAATTCCGGTGTCGCGCACGCTGAAGCGAACCGTTGTCCGCCCCTCCATCCGCGCGTCAACAGAAATCCCGCCGCTCGCTGTGAACTTGACCGCATTGCTCAGCAGATTAATGAAAATCTCTCGCAGCCGCACCCGGTCCGCAAGTACCGCGAACGATCCCGCGATCCGGTTTTCAAGTCGCAGGTTCTTTGCATTTGCGGCCGGCATCACCCCATCCAGCGTCTCGCTCACCACCTCGCCCGCTTCCACGCTCCGGATGTCCAGATCCATTCGGCCGGCTTCAATCCTGCTCAGATCCAGAACGTCGTTGATCAGTTCCAGCAGATGTATCGAGTCTTTGTGCACATGCGACACAAACCGTTTCTGTTTCTCATTCAGGGGACCTTCCAGTTCCTCCGCCAGCAGTTCCGTGAAGCCGATTATGGTGTGTAGCGGCGTCCGCAGTTCGTGGCTCATGCTTGCGAGAAACTCGGTCTTGAGCTGGTCCGCCCTCCGGATCTCCCGGTTCCGCTTCTCCAGTTCCAGATTGGCTGCGCGGATCTTCTCCTCAGCCACACGGCGCTCCGTCACGTCCCGAATGATCGCCGTCACCCGGAACCCATCGTCCGTCTTCACCGGGCTCAGACTGATCTCGACAGGTATATCGGACCCGTTGCGATGTCGCGCTGAAAGCACCAGTTTGCCCCCCATGGGGCGGGTCGTCGGATTCTGCCAGTAACTGGCGCGGTGTTTGGTGTGCGCCGCGCGCATTGCATCCGGCAGCAGCGCATCCACGTTCATTCCTGACATCTCTTCGCGCGAATAGCCAAACAGCTCTTCTGCCACGCGGTTCAACAGGACGATTTTCCCCGTCTGGTCCACCTCGAGAATCGCGTCGGGCGCAGCCTCCAGCAGTTCGCGAAACCGCGCCTCGTTGCGGAGCCTCTCGGCCGCGGCGCGTTCCCTCTGCACCAGCGAACTCCGATCAACGGCCACAATAAGCCACCCGCCAGAGGCGCGTGATGACACGCGTATCCCCAATTCCAGCGTGCTGCCGGTGCGCGCCCGCGCCTGCGTCTCCTGGGGGCGGCCTTCCAGTTGAGTCAGTACACCTTCCGGCGCCGGGGATCCCATCGCCTCTTCCACTGTCCAGCCAAACAACCGTTCGGCGGCAGGGTTCCATGCGTCCACCAGACCGCCCGCATCCACCCCGATAATGGCGTCGGCGGAGACCTGAAAGAGGGTGTCGAGTGCGTCCGAGGGAAGCCGGGCCGTCATGCCCATTCAGGTTAACAGCAGTCTTCCTGACGATCACGCCCGCGTACCCGCTCGTCATCACAAACTCAGCACAGGGCAAGGCGAGTCACGAATGATGGAGTAAACATCGGTTCGAAGCTGCCCCGCAAACTCGTGCAGCCTGACCCGTCCGATGACCACAAGGTCGCCCTGATGATGCCGGGCAGCTTCCGCGATCACTCGGGAGGGCGGTCCGGTCTCCATGCAGACGTCGAAACTGGTCCCCGTCTCCTGTTGCAAACGCGCCATGGAAGCCGTTGCGGAGTCCTTAAGAAACCGCTGGAAACCAAGGTCCATGCCGCCCTGCGCTCCCGGTTCTCCTCCCGCTATCGCATGTACCAGGCGTACTTTAGCTCCGGTCCGTGCGCCAAGTTCGGCGGTTTCCCGCACCAGCGACCGGCTTTCCGGGTCCAGCTTGACCCCGCACAGTATGCTGCGAATTGTTGGGTTCACCTCGCCCGTTTCGGAGTGGGCAAGCGTCCAGACAGGGCACCGCAAATCGTTCAGTACCTTCGCCGGGACAGAGCCCAGCAGGGCCGCCCGAAACCGCCCGCACCCGTGCGTCGGCATCGCTACCATCCCTGTGCCGTGCTCCTCCGCAAAGGCGGTTATCTCGGTAGCCGCATCGCCTTGGCGGATGACGGGTATCACGTTCACCCCTTCGAAATCTTCACGCGCCATTTCCGCTAAAGCGCAGCCTGCGCGCTTTCTCATTTCCATCCAGTGCGTCTCCGGGATAAAGGGCATCTCAAGCACGAAGTACGCCGGGTGCTCCATTACGTGCAGCAGATGAATCGAACAATCGAAGAGTCGCGCCAACTTTTTCACGTATGGTGCGGCAGCTTCGCTCCGCGCTGAAAAGTCGACGGGGAACAGAATGCTTTTGAACTCCATGGTCTCGTCTCCTCACGAGAGAGGGGGCACTTGGGTCACCACCCGTTCCATTTGCGCCCGTTTCCTTAGAACCCGCAACTTGCTGCGCCGAACTCTGCTTCGCCGCATGTGCGCCCTGCGCCATACCGCGCACTCCGTCGTCATATGACCAAATCCGGTAGCGCAGAGCGTAGTTGGTAAACGTGCCGAGCGCGCTGCCAACAAGTGTGTTTGCCGCGCGAAGGCCGCGATCGGCCCTTTGGTTTGGCGCGTGCACAACTACTTACTCCCATCGCATATTCGAGCCGCTTCGGGAACAAGGAGCCAGGTGAACTTTCAATCTCTAACCGCGCAGATAGCGGCATCCAAAACCTCGCGCCTCTTTCTCCTTCTCGCGGTTGGCACCACCATGACGGGAACCAAGAGGCATACCTTACCTCGCGACAAGGCTACCTACCTGAACCAGACCATCATCGATTTTCTACGGCCCGGGCTCAACATACAGATCGCGTCCGGCACTATCGCCGCCGATGGCACAATCACCGCGGTATATACCGTCGCGGATCCCCTTGGCCTCCCGCTGGACATCGCTGGTGTTTACACCCCAGGTCCCCTCACCGTCAGTTACGTGATTGGGGTCATTCCGAATAACCAGGAGCAATACACCTCATACATCACCTCTCAGGCAACCGGCGCGGCCGGCACTTTCACACGTGCTGCAGCGGACTCGGGGGGTACCCTGACCCGGCTCGATTCCGGTAAATACCAATACGTCTTCAACGCCAAAGCGCCCACGGGCTTTGATGCCACTGCCACGCACACGATCGGGATCTACGCTTCGCGGAACATGGCTGCGTTTGGCATCCCCAACAACTTCTCCAGCAATGTTTTCAGCTTCGTTCCGGATGGAGCCAACGTGACGCATGTGCGCGATGTTGTCCGAACCTCTTCCTGCAACGGATGTCACGACCAATTCTCTGCCCATGGCGGGCGCAGACGCCAGGTGGAGCTGTGCATCATCTGCCACCAGCCTCAATCAACCGAAGCTTCCAACGGGAATTCAGTCGATTTCAAAGTTTTCATTCACAAGGTCCACATGGGCTCCCGGTTGCCCAGCGTAGTAGCTGGCGGAAAGTATGCCATCGGCAACACCGATTGGTCCAGCGTCGTGTTCCCGGCCGACCCCCGACGGTGCGAGACCTGCCATGACCAGAAGTCCGGCGCGGTGCAGGCGACGAATTACGCCACCAAACCAACCGCTGCCGCGTGCGGCTCCTGCCACGACGACGTCAACTTCGCTACAGGCAAAAACCACGCCGGAGGTCCGCAGGTCAGTGATGCCCTTTGCAGCACCTGCCATGTGCCGCAGGGCGAGATTGAGTTCGACGCCTCTATCCGGGGCGCTCACACGGTACCCACCGATTCCGCCATGCTGAGCGGTGTACAGGTCGTTCTGAACAAGGTTGATAACGGCATGGCGGGTCAGAAACCCACGGTCACGTTCACCCTGACGAACGCAGCAGGCGACCCGATCCCGCCATCCGTTCTGGGGTCCCTGTCCTTCACCATGGCCGGACCCACTTCAGACTATGGGTACATCAGCTTCGGTGCCGACGTGACCACTCCTGGCTACGTCACAGAGAGTGCCCTGGCCGCCGCCAAATGCGGACCTGACGGAACCTGCACCTATGCTTTCACGCATGCCGTTCCGGCAACATCGACCGGCACCTACGCCATTGGCGTTGAGTCGCGCCGGGTGGAAACTCTGCTTCCCGGAACAATGAAGCAAATGTCCGTCACCACTGGTGCGGTCAACAAGGTCGCCTACTTCACAGTGGATGGCTCGGCCGTGGCACCTCGGCGCACCGTGGTTGGCACCGCTAACTGCCAGAGCTGCCACGTAAGATTCACTGGTATCCACGGCGGCCTTAGAAACCAGCCGGAATACTGCGTGATGTGTCACAACCCCTCGAATACTGATGGAGCAAGACGGCCCGGAGCGGTTGTCGCCGCCGATAAAGACCTGCCGCCGCAGGGCATCAACTTCAATCTGCTGGTGCATGGCATTCACACCGGCGAGAAGCTGGCCGTGCTCGGCAGAACCTATACCGTCGTCGGCTTCGGCGGATCTCACAATGACTTCTCTGACGTCCGCTACCCGGCCATGAGCCCGACCGGGTCGACGGGGGACACCCGCAATTGCGCAATCTGCCACACGGCCGGGAGCGAGACAAAACTGCCAATTGGAAAGAATCCCGTCAGCGATCCGCAAGGGCCCATCAGTCCCGTCCAGGCGATTACCTCGGCCTGCTCAGGCTGCCACGCCGACACACCCGTAGCCGCACACGCTCTGGCCAACACCAACTCCCTGGGCGAAAGCTGCACCGTTTGCCACAAAACAGGCGCAAAATTTTCCGTTGGCTCCGTGCATGCCCAGTACTAACACGACGGGACGCGGGAATATGGGACACGCGGACCGCGTCCGCATCTCCCCGGGAGCGAACCGAGACTGCTACCGATACCTGATCCTCTTCCTGTTCCTGCTCCCCAACCCGGCTCCCGCATCCCCGGCCGCCCCCAAGAAATTCGGTGAAGACTACGCAGGTTCTCAAACCTGCCAAACCTGCCACGAAGACATCTGGAACAACCACCAAAAAAGTGCTCACACAATAGTCGAAACGGACACCCGCATAGGTTGGAATCAGCACGCCTGCGAATCCTGCCATGGGCCCGGCGCCAAACACGCCGGCTCAGCCGATGCCGCAGACATCCGCAATCCCAAAAAACTCGTCGCCCGGCAGACTGACAAAATCTGTCTCAGCTGCCACCTGAATACCACCAAACAGTCTGCGCGCATTCAAAGCAGTCACATGAAAGACACCGTGTCCTGCGTGGCCTGTCACTCCATCCACGCGAACGGACCAGCAGGTCTTGTACCGAGGGCCGCCGCTCACGTCAACGCCCTCTGCACCAGCTGTCACCAAAGCGTGAAAGCGCAGTTCGCCAAACCGTTTCGCCACAAAGTCCCCGAAAACCAGATGACCTGCGTCGACTGCCACAACCCCCACGGCTCCCTTCGCCAGCCGATGCTCCAGGCCTCCGGCGTCAACGAGCCGGGCTGCTATAAATGCCATGCCGACAAGCGCGGCCCCTTCACCTTTGAACATGCCCCCGTCCGGTATGAAGGCTGCGGCACCTGCCACGAAGCGCACGGCTCCACCAATCCACGAATGCTGACCCGCCACGAAGTCAGGCTCACCTGCCTCGAGTGCCACTCCAACATGCCGGCTGTAAACGCCGCAGTGGTTGCGTCCGGCAACTTATCCCCTGGAACCGTGCCGCCCTCATTCCATGACCTGCGCTCCCCGCGCTACCAAAACTGCACCGTCTGCCATCAGAAGATACACGGCAGCTATGCCGACCGGAATCTTCTGAGATGAGATTCCTGCTCTTCATTGCGATAGCCTTGCCCCTTGCGGCCTGGCAAACGCCCGCAGCTCCGGCCGAGCCTGCGCCCGCCGCCTCCCCCGTCCCCTCCTCGGAAGACTGGCTGACCGGCTACCTCGAATTCGGCTACCGCGGACTCACCGGTGTCGGCGGCAGTTCCGATACCTATCGCAGCGTCGTGAATCTGGGGTCCGGTCCGAAGCTCACGTCGAGTGACTTCACCATCCTCGATCCGAAACGTCGCCTTTTCGAGAGGCTCCGTGTCCGGGCGGATAACTGGGGCGACGACCCATGGTCGTCCTTCCATCTGTTCGCTGAGAAACGCGGCGTCTACAAGTTCCTTGCTGACGTTCGCCGGCTTTCTTACTTCAACAACCTCCCGTCTTTCGCCGATCCCACTCTGAGTCGCGGTATCACCCTCAACCAACAGTCATTCGACACCCGCCGCCGCTTAGGCACTTACGATCTGGAGTTATTCAATAACCACATGATCTCGCCGTATGTCACCTATGAACGCAACTCTGGCGCGGGCCGGGGCGTGACCGTTTTCCAGACCAACGGCGACGAGTTCGCAGTCCCTGCCGCGCTGCGCGACAGCACAGACGTCTACAGGGGCGGAACCCACATCACCGGGTCGCGATTTCATGTGACTCTGGAAGCAGGCGGCACCACCTTCAGAGACGATCAGAATACCTATACCTCCACCACTTTCGCGCCCAATCCTGGTAACAATTTGACTCCCGTGTTCGGCAGGAACCTGAACCTCTCCAGTCTGCTTCAGGCTTACGGAATTCGGGGCAACAGTATCTTCAGCAGGGCGAGCCTCACCGCCACACCTTTCACATGGCTCGACCTCAATGGCCATTTCCTTTACAGCGAGCCCCGCACCAATGTCAATTACCAGCAGTACAATGCCGGCAGCTTTGTTCTGCTGAATCGGCTGCTCTTCTACAACAGCG
>JAUZEU010000300.1 GCA_030838885.1 Bryobacterales bacterium
CGCATTTGCAGGACAGTTCGTGCAGATCACTGCTGATCGGATCTCAACGCCATTTGTCAGGGCGACCGCCACATTGGTGCACGAACTTCCGAGAGAATCAAGAGAAAAGCAAAACGTTACGGTAGTATCCTGATGGCCTGCCGTACCATAATAATCGTTGAGCATTGTGTCTACGGCAGTGACGTTATAAATCCCGACCGGCACGATCAAGCTGGGGCGAGAGGCTGTGGTCTGGTAGTAATTCGCATTTTCACCGGTAGTGGCGCCATTTGGCGCATTCATCAGATCGAAAGTGCCCAATTTACCGCTTGCAGGGTTAGGAACTGCCGCGTCCGGTGCTGGAGCACCCATTCCTGTGGCGCCTCCGAACAGCGAAGAGACATAGTTTCTCTTGCTGATGTTATTCGCGTTCGTGGCGGTACACCCATTGAAATTGGGACCATTGCTCGCCAGCCCAGTGCCTACGCAGTTCGTTCCGTTTAGATATGTTCCGGCTGCGCCGCCGCTAAGCCCGAAGCCCACGACGTTAGTCGGTTGGCCGGTCAGTTGTATCATTCCGGCGCTCAAGGAGGCCGTAGCCCCTATCGCGAGCAAAGAGATCAATGTAAGGCGAGACATTCTGTAGTTTTCCTCCGAGTCGAACGTTTCTATACAGTTCGATCAACATCATAACTATACTACACCTATCCTATTTCTCTCTTTTATTTTTAGTCCGCTTTCTTGACTGGGTCCAGTACGCTTGATCTTGGCACACTGGCCTATTGAAACGGGTGGAACTGACGTCGCCGCGTTCCAGATTGCCGGATGGAAAACCGACTGGGTCTCACAACGCGTAAAGGCGTAATAATGAAACGATGACTGTTCTGGATCGTGGGAATGGAGTATCGGCACTCGTTCGGCTACTGTCCTCCGAGCCCGATCGGTCCAGCCTTTCTGATCCCGGACGCTGGGAGCTTCTTACGCAACATTCCGCATCGTACGGCGTTAGTACCCTGGTCGCATTTACCGGCCGCCCCCACACCTCCGCTGAGCAGCGCGCATGGTGTGACAATGTCCTGACACGGAACTGGCGGCGTTATGCTCAAGGAATCCATCATCTTCAGACCATCCTGACTATCCTCGACCAAGCTGAAATACGCGCCCTAGTTCTAAAGGGCCCGCTCCTGGCACAGCGGCACTATCAGCCGCCATTCCTCCGGAAATCCTCCGTCGACATCGACCTAGCTGTAAAAGAAGAGGATATAGAACGCGCCTGTCAGGCGCTTGCCGAAGTCGGGTACATCCGGACCAGATCCCTGCTGCAATCTATATCTCAGGGCTATGACGTAGCACTGCTCCACGAGACGCTGCCCCGCGTCGAACTGCACTTTCGTCTTACCCACGGCCCGCTGGGAATCCCGGTCGACGAGTTCTTCGAGCGGTCAGTCGCCACTACCTTGCCGAACGGACGGACAGCTTATGTGCTCAGCGCGACCGACGAAATCCTCCACCTCGTGCTTCATTACGCCCACCACCGTTTCCCGCTGTTGTTTAATCTCTATGAGATCCGGCGAATCTGGAGCGCGGCGCCATTAGAAGTCCGCAGCGAAGTGTGCCGAAAAGCAATACAGCACCACTTCTGGGGGGCATTCATTATGACGGACATCGCGTTTCGATCAGTCTGGGGTGAGCCGTTCCTGCCCGCGAACGAAAGTTCGCCAAAAACATGGCTGCACTGGCGTCTGAATGAGAAATTGTATCGGCAGTGCGCCGCCTGGTCTGCGCCGGGATTCAAATTGAGTCTCACTAACAGGCTGCGGGGCCGGTGGCTGGATTTCCAGATTACAGACCGTCCGTCCGATGCGCTTCGTTTCTTCTCGATGTTTGGAAGCGTCGCGTGGTACAGATTGCGGAACGGGGGCTGGCGAACTTTGAAATACCGCCACTTTGCAGGTGAGCGTTAGGTTGGCAGCGCTCACGGGGATCGAATGGGTTAGCTCCCGGTCCAGTTCGCCCTAGTTCGCCTATTCAGGGCGAGCCATCTCAAAACGCGACGAGCACCTCGATCTGAAGCCCTCACCTCTCCGCCGTCCAAGGTTACACCGTTGGCAAAGCGTCGAAACGGGCTGCCTCCACGCTTGAAGCCAGCCTGCCGCAGAACTCGGGACACATGCGATACCGCAACTGCGGCCGCGCAGGGGTTCTGCTGATAGCAGCTTTGCGCGCCAGCATCATCTTACGCCTTTCTCCACAGTGCCTCGTAGTGCGGCATCGTCTTTCCCATGGCCAAAACGCTAAGATCACAGGCGCCTCCGGCAAAGCGGTCCGGCACGTTATTGACCGGCGTGCCGGCGTCCAGCGGCGCCGAGCCGCTCTGAGGAGGAAATTCCAATGCTCCCCCCTGAAACAAATCCTTCGTATCGAGCTGCGGCATCCGGACAAACACGTTATAGCCCGGTGCCACGCTGAAGTAGTTGCGAGTGCTCGGCAAGGAAGTCGGCCGGATTGTCTGGCGGGCGCGGCAATCAAGGCGCGCTAAGGGAGCAAACGGATCGACTGCTGTAGAAACCCTACCGACCCAAAGACCGGCACCGGCGGGTTCCCTTCTGTGTACTGTCAGCTTTTTCGGGCGTCAGTCAGCCCCGCTTCCGAAGCGCATCTTTAACCCGCTCCGGCGTAAACGGAACCGTACGCAACCGAATACCCGAGGCGTCGAAAATCGCATTCGCAAGAGCGCCCCCGACAGGAGGCATCGACGCCTCGCCTGCACCATAAAGCGGCATCGCCGGGCGATCGATGAGCGCAACCTCAATTGCCGGAGCATCCGTAAATTTCAACACGGGATAGGTCGCCCAATCTGTGCTGGTCACCCGTGACCGGTCAAGTTTCACTTCCTCATAGAGCATCTTGCTGAGAGTTTGGATAATCGAACCTTCGATCTGGTTCCTGAGCGCATCCGGATTCACCACCAGCCCGCAATCATGCGCGCAAACAACGCGCTGTACCGAGATCTTCCCTGTCGCCGGATCGACTGCGACCTCCATGGCGGTTGCGACGTAATTTTCGTTCCCGCGATACCGGATATAAGAAATGCCCCGTCCAGCCAGCAAACCATTCTTAGCCGCCGCCGGATTGGGAGACGGGCGCTGCTGCCAGCCAAGCATATCCGCAGCACGTTTCAATACCTCGCCCGCACGGGGATCCGAAAGGCCTCGTAACCGGTATGCCACAGCATCTGCACTCGCAGCCACGGCCAACTCATCTATCAGGCTCTCGACCGCGAACCCGCTCGCCACTTTGCCCGGAGCCCGCACATGGCCTGGACGCAGCGGCGAATCCTTCAGCCGGTGAACCACCACATTGACATTGGAAACCGCATACGGCGGGTCCAGATTCTCATCCACGCTGCCAGGCCAGCGACCCTGTCTTTGCGTAATACCTGCAGCATCCAGACCGACCAGCGGAATGGTGCCCTTTGTATTGATCCACATGGGGACCCACAAATCTGTCTCCCATGCCACCAGACTCCCATCCGCACCGACACCGGCCCGCATATCGATCACTTCCGGAGGCCCTTTCGGATCCCATCCGTGCTCATCCTGGCGGCTCCACTGCACCCGGACCGGGCTGCCCACCGCCCGTGAGAGTATTGCCGCATCCGCGGCGGCGTCCTCATGTGCATTCTGTCCATAGCAACCGGACCCATCCAGATAAACCAGCCGGACCTTCTCCTCCGGAAGGTTGAAGCTCTCCGAGAAAACCTTTCGGAAAAGATGGGTCGATTGTGAGGCTGTCCAGATCGTGAGACTGTCGGGGCGCGCGTCTGCCACCGCGCACGACGGCCCCATTGAAGCGTGTCCCTGATAGGGGAAGTAATAGCTGGCTGCGAACTGCTTCGCAGCTCCGGTCAAAGCAGTTTTCGAATCGCCCTTGCTGATCGGCTTCTCGTCATGGTCCACCGTGCCTGTGCGGATGAAATGAGGCAAATCTTCATGGCCGGGAAGCCCCTTCCAATCGCTCCAGGTTGCTTTCAGCGCTGCCGATGCCCGCACCGCCGCCCATTCGTTCTTCGCCACGACGCCGAGGAAATCGTTAATCCTGACGACGCGAACGTCCGGAATACCGGAGATCGACTTCTCGTCCACGGACAAAAGTTTCGCGCCGATCGCTGGCGGCCGTATGGCGCGGCCATGCAGCATGCCCGGCAACTTAAAATCATGCACGTACATGTGAGTGCCGGTGCACTTGCCAGGAACATCGGGGCGCGGGATAGATTTGCCTACAATCGTGTAAGTCGCCGGATCTTTCAGCGTGACTTTCGGATCCACCTGCAGCGCGAACTGCTTGCCGCCGATCAGATCGGCCAGAGCCAGGCCCTGACCGCCAGTGCCGGGACGAATTCTGCCATCCAGCAACACCAGTCCTGACGCCGGGCGGTCCAGCTTTTGCGAGGCCAGTTCCAGGAGCCGCTGACGTGCCGTAGCAGCCGCCTGTCGAACCCCCACCCCGCCTTGCGTCAGCCCGGAACTTCCACCCGTCCTTCCCTGATCCGGGGTCAGCGACGTGTCTCCTTCGACCAAAGCTACGCGCGAAAGCGGGATACCAAGCTCCTCCGCCGCCATCTGGCGAACTGCGATTCGCAGGCCGGTTCCCAGATCTACTTTGCCCGTGTAAACCGTGGCCGAGCCGTCGGGATGAATGGACAGGAAGCTGTCCACCTCACGAATGTCAACAGGCTTCGTGACGTCTGCGATCGCCCCGGCCGGTGTCTGTGCCGAAGCGCGCCGCGCCGTCACAGGACTAAAGAGGAAGCCCACGACGAATGCGCCGCCGGTCTTCAATAAATCGCG
>JAUZEU010000333.1 GCA_030838885.1 Bryobacterales bacterium
TCATGGGGTTCTCCTTCGGGTTCGACTCGGAGCCGGACCTCTGGTCCGGGCTCTGCCTTAGTACACCAGGAAAACCCCCCTCGCGACTTATACATTCAAACACGCGGACCCCCGGCCGCGTCTTCCCGGTGACGAATCGCTTCTGACGCGCAGAGGCACTCGTATTTCAACAGATTACTGCCTCCGCCGTTTGTCCGGAATTACTCCCGTTACCGAACTGCCGGCATCGCTTCAGCCAGCACGTTGCTCGCAGCGGCCTGAGCAACCAACTGGTCCGCATCTTCCCGCAGCAGAAATCGCTTCTGAACAGCCTTCTCCGCAGCCCCCTTCACAGCGGCCACGTACCCGTCATGGTTGCGGTAGCGTTCTTCCAGCGACGGGCGCGGATCGCCCGCTGCCACCCTGTCCGCCTTATGAACCGCAAACGGCACATAGCCTCCGGCCAGGCCACACTGCTTTCCCTTATCGAAACCCGTAGCCGTCGGGTTCCACCCCAGATAACTCCCCAGCGGCGCCTGCCGCAACACAGAAGGAACACCGCCCACATCGCTCCCGTCCGCGTCCACTTTCGGCACCAGCGTAGCGATCGTCTGCCGCACAGGCGGCGGTTCGTTCGCAATCACGCCGGAGAGGTCTTTGTAGATAAAACCCGGCCCGAAATCGTGATCCACCACAGAGTTCACCAGCCCGTCTGGCGACGGCACTCCAGGAATCGCAGGGAATCCAATCGCCGCGCTGCTGGCCTTCGCCAGTTCCCCCCGATCCAGCCGCGGATACCGGCTCGCAGGCGGCTCCACCCCTTTGCTCACCCAATCGACCAGCGCCACTATCAGCGCCTTCATCGTTTCCGTTTCAGGGTTCGGATTAGCAGGCAGCAGGCAGCCCGCCGGTGCAGCGGCAACAGCAGTGCTGAACCCGCCCCGGCCGCCTCCATGCCCCGTCCCGGGGAAGAAGTATCGGCGCACATTCGGAGGCAGTGGAATATCGGCCTTCGCATCCGTCCCCACCAGATTGGGCGACTCCCGCAAATACCAGAACTCCAGCCCTCCAAACGTCTCAATAATTTTCGGACACGTATTGCTGGCCTTGCACCTGTCCAGCAAACCAGCCGCAGGCCGGTGCCGCGCCCCATCTGCGTAATCGCTCCACCAAAGCACCCCCTCGCTGCCAGGCTCGTAAGGTCCCGCCGCTCCACCCGGATTTGCGAACCGTATATTCAGAGCCAGTTGCCGCGCCGCAATATGAGGATTCACCGCGTCCCAAACAATGCGGCGGCTCTCATCCTGATTGAATCCCAAATTGATGAAACTGCGAATGAAATTGCCCGACTGCGAATTGCCCCGGCTCACTGCCCACTTAATCTGCTTCGCAACCGGATTAGCATTCCCCGCCGGGTCCTTTTCGTCGTAGCGCAGAAACGAATTCAGATCGCGCGTCCCCGCGAAACCAATGCCAAGCACCAGCGGGTCCTTCGCCGTAAACACCAGCTCATAAGCCGACGTCCCGTCAAACCCGTTCTTCAAACAAATCTTCGCCGAATCGGGCGTGCCCGGAAACGGTGTGCTGCCGCAGTCCGCAAAAGTCCAATCGCCTGCCGGCACTGCCACTGCAGCGCCGCCCTGAGTCGTCCGGCGCGTCAGGCTCGCTTTCGACGTGTCCAGCGTCACCGGCCTCTGATACGCCAGCGCGACATAAGCCGCAGTGTTGATAGGCAGCGTCGTCGTGCCCGCCGGCATATTGATGAACCGCTCGATCACCGGACCCGTGATAACCGAACCATCGGCGTTCTTCGCGACAGGAACAGTAATCGTCTGCAGCCCGGCCCGCGCCGCAATGTCGCCCTGCCACCCGCTAACGACGCTGACATGCCCCTCAGGCGAACTAACAGGAGCACCGCCGCCGCGATTGGGAACACTGTAGAAAAGCACGCCGCTCGCCTTCGACATGTCGATCGGCTTGGACAGAGCAAACGTGGCCGAATACTCCACCAAACCTCGCGCATTGCGAGGAGCCAGCGCAATGTCCGTGATGATGCTGTTGTGCGGATCCTTCGGATCCAGTTCGCCAAAGAAATGTCCGCTGAGGGTCTCGAACTGCCCGCTCTGAGCAGAAGACTTAGGCCCAGAAGTCTCACGCCCAGGAGACTCGCGACCCTCCACCACAAAGCGCGTCAACCGCGCGTCTGAAGCAACATCACACACCAGCAGAAGGCCAACGCAGCGCAGAAACATGTCCCGGCCATTATAAGCACCGGAACACCGATACCCTCAAGCCAAATCAGACTCCAGCACCACACTCGCCCCCT
This sequence comes from Bryobacterales bacterium, assembly GCA_030838885.1. Classification (GTDB taxonomy): domain Bacteria; phylum Acidobacteriota; class Terriglobia; order Bryobacterales; family Bryobacteraceae; genus BOG-234. The sequence continues at coordinate 2,306 of JAUZEU010000333.1, forward strand.
CCACCAGCCACCCCCCGTGAATCACCCGAGCATAAAACCCGCCCTGCGCCCACTGCGGCGAAGTAAAGTCTCCCGCCTTACAGCGCGGCTCATAAAGCTCACGCCCAATCGGCGAACCTTCTCCCGCGCCAAACACCAACAAGTTCTGACAAGGCTGCCGGAGCGTAGTCAATTCAATTACCGCTTCGTCCCCCACCCGGTACCGCTGTCCCTTGCGCCACGAATGAGGGTCAAGCCCTGCCACCGTCAGATTCTCCCCAAGCGCACCGTAATAAACCGGATAACCCGCCGCCGCAAGTCTGTCTACCACCTCAGCCGCAATCATCAACACCGCCTTATCCGGGCCGCCGTGATACTTCAGATTCCTGTGCCTGTCCCCCGGCACTCCCTCGGCGTCCAGCATCACAGGCCCGGCCACCGGAAACTTCGGCAGTCCGCCACTCGAGCGATTGATTTTTATCACGCGCCCAGCCGCCATCAAACACCCCCTCGCGTTACTCTCACAGTTGGATAACCTGACGCATTCTGTGGTTGGATTGTTTCTCGCCAGAGCGGGATTCAAATACGCCACCCCGCGCGGTACCGCCGTTCTGATGCTCGCCGCCAACGCACCCGACTTCGATGTCGTCTCCTGGCTGGGCGGCAATCTCACCTACATCGAATGGCATCGCCACATCACGCACTCCCTGTTCGCCATGCCCCTGATGGCGTTGCTCGCCGTAGCCATTATTCGTGTCCTCGGCCGCCAGCCTCTCCGCTGGTGGCCCGCCTGGCTTATCGCTATGCTCGGTGTTGCGTCGCACCTGCTCCTTGACCTGACCAACGTCTACGGTGTCCGCCTGCTGCTCCCGTTCTCCGGCCGCTGGTTCCACTGGGACATTACTCCGGTTATCGATCTCACAATCTGGGCCATCGCCCTGCTGGGCATCGCGGCGCCTGCATTGGGCAGACTTGTAGGCTCCGAGATCGGCGAAAAGCACAAAGGCGCAGGCAACGCAGGCTGGGCTGTCACCGCGCTCTTTCTTCTCGCCGCCTACGACTATGGAAGAAGCGTCCTCCACAACCGCGCGGTCGCAATTGTAGACGCGCATCGTTACAACGGACTAACGCCCCGCCGCTCCGGCGCCTTCCCCACTGTGAACCCGCTGGTCTGGACCGGCACCGCCGAACTGAGCAACGCCTACGTCCAGGGCGACGTAGATCTCCGTGCCAACTTCCACACTGGCGATATGAGCACCTTCTACAAGGCCGAACGCACGCCGGCCGTGGAAGCTGCTCTGCGAACACCAGCCTTCCAGAAGTTCCTCACGTTCGTCCAGTACCCTCTGTGGCTCTCCGAACCCGCATTGATCCAGCCCGGCATCGCCGCCCGGCGTACTCGCGTCCGCCTCCTCGATCTGCGTTTCGGCAATCCGCGCGAGCCGGGCTTTGCCGCCACGGCGCTCATCGACGAAAAGAATCAGGTTCTCGAATCCTCCTTCCGATTAGGAGGAAGGCTCCGGTGATACAAGAATCGACGCCACCAGAATCGAAATCGCCATCCCGGCCCCCACGCAAGCGAACGGGTGGATGGGTCAAGCCAAACCAGTTAGAGCGCGGCGCTGCAGGCCGGCCCTTGTGTCGATGGTGCCGCGTCGAAGTCGGCAAGGGTCGCAGAACGTTTTGTTCTGACGCCTGTGTTCACGAATGGAAGCTTCGAACTGACCCCGGCTATCTGCGCGAAAAAGTCTTCGAGCGCGACAAAGGTATCTGCGCCCAATGCGGCGTCAACACCACAGCGTTACGTCGTGACATGCGCAAGCTGGATTTCGCTGCGCGCCGTCGCTTTCTCAAAGACTGGAACCTGAAAGAAGGCAGCCGCAAATCCATGTGGGATGCAGATCACATTCTGCCTGTAGCCGAAGGCGGCGGCCAGTGTGACCTCTCGAATATGCGCACCCTCTGCTTACGCTGCCATGGCGTGGCAACGTCAGCCCTTCGGTTGAGACTGAAGTCAGCTATTTCTTGAAAAGACGATCGAACGCATCTCGCGCATCTGCAGCGCTGCGCGGAGGCGGCGTATTCAGGCTGGGAGCCGGAGGCCGGTTTCCACCATTCTGCGACCCGGTCATTTCACGTACTACCGTGACCCGTGGCGAGAACAGTGTGCAATCGTTTTCTTTATCCTTAATAGCAATTCGCAGCGGCACAGGCTTCATGCACTGAAACCGCGTAGAAGGCTCAAAATGGGAGCACTGCTTACAGCAGTGCAGTGAGGCCGAGCACTTAGGGCACGGGCCGTTAAACTGCGTTCCGGGCGGCAGCGTCGTCGAACAACTGTAACAGCGCGAAGCTGTCACAGCCTGCACAAGACGCGGAAGACGAGGCCCCGTAATGTCGATAGAAGGGCGCGGGCCGGACGGCTTCGGTTTATTACTGCCACCGTTGCCATTACCGCTGGGCAGGTTGTCGGAATAGCCGTGTTGCCGGTATTTACGATCGGAGTCCATGCGGATCAAAACTCCTGGTTCTTTCTGGGTACCTGGGTACGGACGGGGAGTCCTGGCACTGAATTTTTAATTTTTGAATTGCTGAATGGAATAACTGCGAAAAGCCGTGGAGCGAAGGTGCCAGTCCGGATCCCGCTGCTACAACTCATTATTACCACGGAATGTTTCGCCTGTATAGATGCAACCTCGTCAATAATTAGTGACACGACTATTTAGTTCGTTGCATGTGGACTTTTTAATAACATTTTCTACCCACATTCTCCTATACACGTCAATTACCATAGGGCCAGATGCTCGCCTTGCTTCTTGCCGCGGCGGCTGTGGCCCCATCGCCCGTATTCACAAGTGATGTAGCACCCATAATCTTCAAACACTGTGTCGGCTGTCATCACGAAGGCGAAGTGGCCCCGTTCTCGTTGACAAACTTTGACAATGTTAAAAAACATGCAGTACTAATAGCCGAGGTAGTACGTAAACGTCTGATGCCGCCGTGGCAGCCTGTTCCAGGTTACAACCACTTTACAGACGAGCGAAAGCTCACCCCGCTTGAGATCGCCACCATCCAGCGCTGGGCCGCAACCGGCGCTCGTGAAGGCAATCGCGCGAAGTTAGTCGCTCCGCCCGTGTTCACGAATGACTGGCAACTGGGCAAGCCAGACCTGGTGGCCACGCTTCCCACGCCCGTGCAGGTTCCCGCCGAAGGATTCGATGTCTACCAATGCTTCGTGGTTCCCATGGAGGTACCTCGACAACGCTACATCCGCGCCGTCGAATTCCGACCTTCCAATCGCCGCGTTGTTCACCACGCGCTGCTGTTCACAGACGCAAGTCATATCGCGCATGAACCGCGCTATCCGTGCTTCGGATCCCTCGGGCTCTTACCCACCCAGGGCATCGGCGGCTGGTCGCCAGGCAACGCTCCCATCAGGATGCTTGAAGGCGCAGCCGTGCCCCTCTCGCCCAACTCCCGCCTCATAGCCCAGGTCCACTATCACCCCGATGGCAAGCCGGAAGAAGACCAGTGGAGCGTCGGCTTTTATTTCACCGATCAGCCTCCCGTGCGTCGCGTCGTCGACGTCGGTATGGCTTCCCGCCTCATCGACATTCCGGCTGGCGATCCGCATTACGTCGTCCGTGCGCACTTCACAACGCCCATAGCAGTGGATGCAATAGGTGTCATTCCCCACGCGCATCTGTTGTGCCGTGAGATGCGTGGCTGGGCCATCCTTCCCAACGGCTCGAAACAATGGCTTCTGAACATCCGCGATTGGAATTTCAACTGGCAGGATCAACTGCGCTACGCACGCCCCATCCGACTGCCCGCAGACACGCGCTTCGAAATGGAGTTCGTCTACGACAACTCCGCCGCAAATCCCCGCAACCCTCATTCGCCCCCGCAGCGAGTCCTCTGGGGACC
>JAUZEU010000396.1 GCA_030838885.1 Bryobacterales bacterium
CGCGATTCCGCCATGGGTCTCGCTTGGCATTTTCAAAGTAGCAGCGATTCCGGTGACGATACTGTCTTTGTTCCTCACGTATTTCGTGCTGCCGAACCGGCGGGTGCCAGTGAAGCGGGTGATTCCGGCGGCTGTGATGGTGGGGATCGGTATCGAGGCGTTGAAGTACCTTTTTCTCTTTGCCTGGCCGTGGCTCAACCGGAAGTTCCAGAACGAATACGGGCCGTTTTCGAATTCGGTCTCGATTATGGTGTTTGCGATGGCGACGTCGCTGGTGGTACTGGCGGGCGCAGACTGGTCGGCGGGAAGATCGGAAGAGCGGATACCGGAAGAAGCACCGGAGGAATAACGAAATCAGGCCCGCAATTCGGCAATACGCGAAGTGGGGTAGTCGAGTTGCAGATCGTTCGAGACTTCGTCGAGCATTTCCAAAGTGGTGACGCGCCTTTCCATTGCGAAGGCGGTGAGCATCATATTGTCACAAACGGAGTTAATGACTCGCGGGATGCCTTCGGTACGGCGATGGATTTCGAGAAGAATATCGGCGGGGAAAACCTTTTGATCCCGTAAGCCGGCGCGTGACAGACGCGTCGCGATGTACTGGGACGTCTCGGAGGCGGTAAAGGCCCGAAGCCGGCAGCGAAGGGCGATGCGCTGCCGCAGTTGCCTGTATTCGCTCTGTTCCAGCTTCCGGTCGAGTTCCGGCTGGCCTGAGAGGATAATCTGCAGCAGTTTGCCGCGCCGGTTTTCCAGATTCCCCAGGAGTCGGATCTCCTCGAGCACGTTCCAGTCGAGGTTATGGGCTTCGTCGACGATCAGGGCGGCGGTCCGGTTCTGGTTAGCCCGATCCAGCAGCATGGCGTTCAGCGCGAAGAGGACTTCCGTCTTCGAGGTCCGCGAGCAGGGCAACTCGAAATCGTAAGCGACCATCTCAAAGAATTGTTCGGGCGTCAGGCGCGAATTGAAGACGAAGGCGAAAGGGGTTTGGTGGGCATCCAGATGGTCGCGCAGGCACTCCAGCATGGTGGTCTTGCCAGTGCCGACTTCGCCGGTGAGAGCGATGAACCCTTTGCGGCTCTGGACACCGTAGATCAGGTTCGCCAGAGCTTCCTCATGCTGAGGGCTTCGAAACAGAAAAGCCGGGTCAGGACTCAGATTAAACGGGTTACTGATTAAGCCGAAAAACGCCTTATACATGCAAGCCGCTTCAAGATTAACACGTAGTGGAACGACAGACTTTCCTGCGACGTACCATAACAGCCATATATCGACCTGTCAATCAGATCTGCCGCAGGGATCGGTTCGGGGCTAAAATGAGAGGTTCTTATGTTTCTTCAATCCGGTGCCGCACGCTGCGCTTTGATTCTCGCTCTGGTAGCGGCGCTGACGCTTCACCCCTCCGCGACGGCACAGGAGCCGATCCGCGTCTCGGTGCAGGAGGTTATCGTTCCTGTCACAGTGACGGATGATAAGGGCCGCTTCGTCTCCAATCTGGAGAAGAGCGACTTTCACCTGTTTGACGAGGGGCGGGAGCAGAAGATCGGATTTTTCAGCCATCAGCAGTCGCAGCCGATCGTGATCGGCTTCCTGCTGGACCAGAGCAACGGGATGAAAATCCACTGGGCGAAGTACAAAGAGGCTGCGACGGAACTGATGCTCAATCTGCTGCCTCTGGAGAAACAGTACAGCGGATATCTGATCACTTACGGAAATGAGCCGGAACTGGTGGCTGATACCAACACCGATTCCGAGAAGATGGTGGAAAAGCTTCGGAAGATGAAGCCGGGCGGCGGTTCGGCGCTGTTCGATGCGATCTATATGGCGTGCACCAGCCGCAAGACGATCAAGGGCGAGCCGTTTGAACCGCGCCGCGTGGTGGTCGTGATTGGCGACGGGCACGATACGTCGAGCAAGAAAACGCTCAAGGAAGTGATCGAGATCGCGCAGCGGAATCTCGTCACCGTCTACGCGCTCAGCACAGTGGCGTTCGGGTTTCATACGGACGCGGAAGACAACCTGATCCAGCTGACCGAGCAGACTGGCGGCAAGGTGGAAACTCCGCTCAATAACGTGTACAAGGATATTTCCGGCTATCTTTCCAAGCCCTCGGATGCGGGCAACTATGCAATCGACGTCGGCACCGGTGGATATACGGCGGAGCTTTCGGGCGCCATTTTCCGCTCAATTGCCAGTCTGGAAGGCGAAATCACTACACAATACGTGATGCGGTATACCCCGGACGTGGACGATAAAGGTGTAGACCGGCAGTTCCGGCGGATTCGGGTGGAAGTGAATTTACCTAATGTCAGGATCCGGTACCGGAACGGGTATTATCCGTTCGCGCCGCCGCAGTAGGAGGTTGGTTTGGCGTAAGATGGTCGGGAGTCTGTTTGAATGCCAGCGGCTGTCATTTCCATCGGCGCCTTGCCACAGTATCAGCGGACCGGAGGCGGTAGTTCGGGCCACTGGTGGCTGCTGGAAGTTGCCACGCCGGGTGGGGACGCGGTGCCGTACGGCATCCTGTTGGTAGACGGCGGGACTGATCAACTGTCGCTGCGCTGCCGGGACACTGCGGAACTGGAAGAGTTGTGCGGCCTGGAAGAGCAGCAGACCGACATCCTGGATTTCCTGGAAGCGGATTTGCGGCAGAAAGCGGATGAAACGGGCGGTTCGGCGCTGCTGGATTCTCTGGAACAAAGCCTCTCCCATTTTTTGCGGATCAGCGATCGTGCTGCCATTGCGTACACAGGCAGTCCGCAGCGAGCGGCGGACAGACTGTTCGATGACTACGTGGATTCAGAGGTCCGCCCCTTCGAGACACACCTGCCGCTGTACGGTCTGCGGGCAGCCGCTACAAAGTTCGGTGAGGGGATGGCGACCGGAGAAGCCGCTGGTGACGAAGAAGCTTGGATACGGGTGCGTACGCGGTCACGGCTGAGCGCTTCGATGTTTGTGGCGCGGGTGGTGGGCCGTTCCATGGAGCCGCTGATTCCCGACGAAATTCTCAGCGTCTTTCGCACGGGCGTTACATGAACCCGGCAGGGCAAATACCTGCTGATCGAGAAGTTCGGGGAGAGCGATTTTGCCAGCCGGTATACGGTGAAGCGTTACACCAGCGAGAAAAAGCCGCTAGCGGAGGAGAATAGCTGGGAGCATGCCCGGGTCCGGCTGGAGCCGTTGAATCCTGAGTTCGAGGCGTTCGATCTGGGCCCGGATGAGTTTCGGGTGCTTGCCGAGTTCGTGGAAGTGCTGGGTCCCGCCTCGGAGTAAGCGGGAATCGGTACGCAGATGAAGGCAGGATGAACGCGGGTAAACGCTGATGGGGCGAGTGGCAGAGGAACTCAAGGCACCAGGAGTGATCCTCGACAAAGGGAGCATGCAGCGCGTCAGATGTGATTCGTCACCGGGAAGACGCGTCC
>JAUZEU010000468.1 GCA_030838885.1 Bryobacterales bacterium
GGGTAGCGATAGCCTTCGTAGGAGTAGAAGAAGTAAGTCTTGTTTTTCCCGTTGTAGATTTTCGGAATAAAGACGGGGCCGCCCAGGGTGGCACCGAAATCGTTGCGGTGAAATTTAGATTTTTGCCTGCCGAGGGAGTTGTTCAGCCATGTGTTCGCGTTGAATACCTGGCTTTGAAAATAATCGAAGGCGCTCCCATGAAGTTCATTTGTCCCGGATTTTGTGGTAATACTCACATTTCCACCGCTGACACGACTGTTTTCTGCCTTGAACGCTGCAGTCTCAATGTGGAGTTCTTCTACCGAATCGACCGACGGCGTGAGACGGTTCATGTATCCGACGTGATTCCGCCAGCCCATTTCAACGGAGAGACCGTCAACGCTTACATTAAAATCGTGCTGTTGGCCACCGCCGATCTGCAGATCGTCCCAGGCACTCTGGCCATTTCCGCTTTTTACCTGTGGCAGCATCATCATGATGCTAAAGGCGTTCCGCATGCCGCCGCCGATTCCAGCGACTGCCAGCGGAATGTCGGCGACCAGCTTGTTCTCCATAGTCGTCGATACCTCTGTGGACTCGGTCTTGAGCGCCGCTGCTTCGGCCGTTACCTGCACATGCTCACTGGCGGCTCCAACTTCGAGCACAATGTCAGCGCGGAGATTGTCATTGCTGGCGATTGTGATACCGGATCGCGCGTAGCTCTTAAATCCAGTGACAGAAACACTGATTTGGTAGGGCCCTACCTGCAAGCTGGGGATCACATAATTGCCCGTGCTGGACGAGGATGTTTCGGCCCGGGAACCCGTTTGCGTGTTGGTCGCGACCACGGTTACATTCGGGATAACGGCGCCGGAACTGTCGGTCACCAAACCGGTGATCGTTCCGAACGTACTTTGCGCGGACATCGACGTCGCGACTAAACTCAGGCAGAGCGTTGCCAGAAATGTTTTCATTTGAACCACAGGGTCTCCAGATTGTAATGCGAACGGGGCAGTCAGGGAACAGCTTCGTTGAAGGCAATCAAATCACATATGGCCAGGAAATGCAAGTCGTCAAGGCTGCTAATAGCTCGGGAGGCTGAAGTGGACTATTTCGATCATTTGTGCTTTATAAAGTTATGATGTTGATTTCGATAGTAATTGCCAACCATCGCTCTGATCCTGAACTTTAAGATCAGCCCGGAACCCGCCGGGGTGTGCTCTTGCGTCGTTCTACATTCATCCGCGTGAGTCCGGACGCGGCACAACAGCACTCGCAAGGCTTTATGGCTTGACTACTCTTCCATCGATCGTGCGATCTGTTGGATAGGCTCCTCCCCCTTTGATCTCGCCCAAAGGGTACTTAGCCGCCAATTCTTCGTTGATTTCGATTCCCAGACCGGGTTTGCCACTGCCGTAAAGGTATCCTCTTCGGATTTCAGCTATACCCGGAAACATATCGTGCACCACCGGCGGAAAATGATTTTCCTCCTGAATGCCAAATGCGCTACTCGAGATATCCACGTGATAGCTGGCCATTTGGTTGACCGGATCGTTCTCGCCGCCTTCCTGGAACGCGGTCTTCACGCCGAAGATTTCACAGAGGCTCACCAGCTTCCTCATAGGCGTTATGCCGCCGGTGGCAGCCACACGGCATCGGATAAAGTCGATCAGGCGATCGGTTATCAGCGGAATCACCTCGTAGGGATGTGAAAACACCTCACCTATTGCCTGTGGAGTGGAACAGATTTGCCGGATGTTACGGTACCAGGCTATTTGTTCAGGCGGAAGCACGTCTTCCACGAAGAACATCTGGCAGGGCTGGAGCCGTCGCGACAACTCCACTGCATTCATTCCGGTCATATGCGAATGGACGTCGTGTAAGAGCTTGGGCGTGAAACCGGCTTTAGCACGCAGATATTCAAACACCGGAGGAATCGTATCGACGTATTGCTCTTCGTCAAACGCCGCGCCCTGATAACCACCTTCCGGTCTGTCGCCCTTACCTTCCGGGATGAAACCACCTCCACCGTACCCGCCTCCGCCAAATTGAATTCGCACGTGGCGGTATCCGCCGGCGAGGGACTTCTGAAGCGTGTCCAGACACTCCTCTTTTGTCTTGCCCCCCTGGTGATCGTAAACTGCGACTGCGTCGTGGGCCTTACCGCCCAGCATGTCGTATACGGGCATGCCTGCGCGTTTGCCCTTGATGTCCCAGAGCGCCATATCCATCGCGGCCAGGACGTTGTTGTTAACCGGACCGTTTCGCCAGTAGGTACGCATCTGGGCCGATTGCCAAAGATCTTCAATACGGTCCGGGTCTTTGCCGATGAGCCACGGCTTCAGGTGATCCTCCAGAGCCGCGATCACCGCCCGGGTCTGATAGTTATTGTTTGCGGTGCCAATACCAAAGAGACCAGGCTCACTTGTAATGATTTTGATGAATACCCACCGATAGTTGCGGCCGCCACTCGTCGTGATGACTTTGACGTCCTTGATGGTGAGCGGAGGGAGACCGGTTGACCGCCGGGCGACTTCTTGTGCTGAGCCCGCCGGAATAAGTGACGCCGTTGCGAGCGCCGCTTGAAATACTTCTCTTCGCTTCATGGAATATGCACACACAATATCACCAGGCCCCCCGGACACGCCGGCTCAGCACTTGATTCCCAATTGACATATAATCGTGTCCGTGTTTCGCCACGTTGCGCTCACGCTGACCATGGGCCTTGCTGCATTTGGTCAGCAGCCAGAAGACCAGGTCCGGAAGCTGTTCGACGAGAGCTGCCTCGGTTGCCACGGGTCTGCCCGCATGTCGGGATTGAGCCTGAGCACGCGGGAGTCTATGTTGGCAGGCGGCAAACGTGGCCCGGCTATTGTTCCCGGCAAGTCATCCGAGAGCCTGCTCTACAAAGCCGTGGCGCATGAGGGCGAGTTACAGATGCCGCCCGGCAAGAAACCTCTCGCCGCTGACAAAATACGGGTCATCCGGCAGTGGATCGACTCGGGAGCGCCGTTTGGCACGAAGCCAACCGGCCCCGAGCCGGTCTGGTGGTCCTTCAGAAAGCCGGTACGACCAGCAGCGGCGTCCATTGATGAACTGACCCGCACGGAGCGAGTTCCGGCCGATCGCCGGGCCCTGATCCGCAGGGCAACATTCGATCTTACGGGGCTGCCACCCGCGCCCGCTGAAGTGGACGCTTTCCTCAGCGACTCCGATCCGAACGCATACAAAAAACTGATCGACCGCCTGCTGGCTTCCCCTCGTTACGGCGAGCGCTGGGGAAGGCTGTGGCTCGATGTTGCGCGTTATGCGGACACGGGGGGATATGAAACGGATGTCCTGTTCCCGAATGCCTGGCGCTATCGCGATTACGTGATCCGGTCTTTCAACGACGATAAGCCATACGACACGTTCATCAGGGAACAAGTGGCTGCGGATGAAATCTGGCAGGATAACCTCGATCTCAACGGGACTTACGAGTTACCCGAATCAAAACGGAAGAATCTGGATCGGCGCATGGGTACCGCACTCTATACGCTGGGCGCGATGCCGGTGGAGTATTCATTATTCGGCCAGCAATACCGCGCCGAATGGCAGGCGGAGAGCGCCAACATCACGGGCAATGCGTTTCTCGGACTTTCCGTGCAGTGCGCTCGCTGTCACGATCACAAGTTCGACCCCATCTCGCAGCGCGATTACTACAGCCTCGGCGCTTTCTTTGCCGGCAGCGAAGACCGCGAAGTTCCCATCGTCAGTCAGATGCGGATTTTCGAATATACCCGTTACCAGACGAAGGTGGTCGCGGTGGAAGAGCTGCGCAGGAAGCTGAATAGTCTCCAACCGAACGATAAAGATGGCCGCGAAACTATCCTGCGCCAGATAGGCGAAGCCTATGTCAAGACGCCGGCGATGTACGACAAAGCCAACTTGTTGGTTCACACGGAGCCGGTTCCGGATACCTGGATACTGCCGCGGGGCGATTCGATGATGAAAGGGGACAAGGTGCGACCCGCGATTCCGGCTGTATTTGGTTCCGGGCCACAGTTGGATGAGCCGGACAACGGCATGTTCATTCCCCGCCGCCGCAAGGCACTCGCAGAATGGCTGGCGTCGCGCGACAATCCGCTGACTGCGCGAGTCATGGTGAACCGCATCTGGCAGGGGCATTTCGGGACTGGTCTGGTGGGCACTCCCAACGATTTCGGGCGGCAGGGCGACAAACCATCCAATCAGAATCTGCTCGACTGGCTCGCGCTGGAGTTCATGGACCATGGCTGGAGCGTGAAGTACATCCACCGGCTAATCATGAATTCTGATGCGTACAAATCCCGCAGGAATCCGCAACGCCTGGACGCGGAATCGATTCGGGACAGTATTCTGGCCGTTTCCGGTGCGCTCAATACGAAGATGTACGGCCAGCCCGTGGTGACTGACCTTTCCAAAGACGAGCGCGAAGCCATGCGCGACCTTACAATGTGGCCGGTAACACTCGACGCTGCAGAGTCCGATCGCCGCAGTATCTATCTGTTCGTGAAGCGTTCGTTCCGTTTGCCAATGCTCGATACCTTCGATGCGCCGGACACTACCGAGAGTTGCCCCCGCCGCGAGGCTTCTACGGTCGCTCCACAGGCACTGGCGCTTATGAACAGCGACTGGACTTATCGGCAGGCGGTCCGGTTCGCGGCCCGGCTGGATCCATCGAAAGATCCCATCGGCCAGGCGTGGCAGCTTGCGCTGGGGCGCGCTCCGGACAGCGCTGAGCGCGCGCGGGCTGAAGAATACGTGGGCCGCAACGATCTCGGGCGGTTGGGTCTGTTGCTGTTCAATATGAGCGAGTTTCTTTATGTCAATTGAGCTGTCACGTCGGCAGTTGCTCCTTTCCGGGCTTGGCTTTCCCGCTCTGGCGGCTGCGGCGGTAACCAATCCTCAGGCGGCAAAGCAGCCGCATTTCCCGGCCACTGCGAAGAGCGTGATTTCTCTGTTTATGCACGGCGGGCCATCGCACCTCGAGACCTTTGATCCGAAGCCCGCACTGAATCGTCTGAACGGCCAGCACGTGCCGCCCAGCTTCGGCAGCGTGCAACTGCAGTTCTCGAAGTTCGAAGAATCGACGGTGCTTGGCTGCAGGCGCACTTTCCGGAAATACGGTCAATCGGGTCTCGAAGTCTCGGATCTGTTCCCCCACGTGGCGGAGCATGTGGACGATATCGCTGTAATTCGCTCCATACACCACGATGGCTTCACCCACACCGCTGCGCTGAACTGGCTGAATAACGGATGGTCGCGTCTGGGGCGTCCCAGCGTGGGTTCGTGGGTTGTCTATGGCCTGGGGAGCGAGTCCGAAAACCTGCCGGCTTTTGTAGTGATGCTCGAAAACGGCATTAAGAGCGGACCTTCTGTGTACAGCTCAGGTTTTCTGCCTGCGGCCTATCAGGGCACGCTCCTGCGGGATGGACCGGCGCCGATCCTAAATCTCAAGCCGCAGCGCGGCATGACGGAAAGTAACCAGCGCGACATGCTGGATACGCTGCGCTGGTTCAACGAACGGCATCTCGAAAAGAATGTTGGCGAGACCTCACTGGAGGCGAGGCTGGCATCTTATGAACTCGCGTTCCGGATGCAAATAGCCGCTCCGGAATTGGCGGACCTTTCGAAGGAAACACCGGCGACCCGAACGCTTTACGGCCTGGACGATCCCGCTACCGGTTCGTTCGCCTCGAAGTGCCTGATGGCACGAAGATTGGTGGAGCGCGGCGTGCGATTCGTGCAGTGCTGGTCGGGCGGCACCGGCGGTGAAGGCGATTGGGACGGGCACAAGCAGTGCGATAAGAACCACCTCGATATGGCAGCCAAAACCGATCGACCGATCGGCGCGCTTCTAACGGACCTGAAATCCCGGGGACTGCTGGACTCGACCCTTGTGATCTGGGGTGGCGAGTTCGGTCGCACGCCTGTGTGCGACGGCAATATGAATGGCGGCGGAGACCCGGACGGGCGCGACCATAATCCTTATGGATTCACCATCTGGATGGCCGGAGGCGGAATCAGGGGCGGTCAGGTGATTGGTAACACCGATGAGATCGGCTTGCGCGCAATCGAAGATCCCGTTCACGTGCATGATCTCCACGCATCCATCCTCCATTTGATGGGTATCGATCATACCAGGTTGACCTATCCATTCGAAGGGCGCCAATACCGTTTGACCGATGTTGCGGGGAAGACGGATCTGGTGAAAAGGCTCAAAACGAAAGCGTAATTCACAGGCAGGTTCAGCCTCGGCGCACTACCGCGTCCTCAGATCCGGGAAGAAGTAAGGGCAACCCCTCTCGCCAACGAAAGTCTCGGAGTAGTGCCTCGCCTCGGTTAACGCAGTCCTTGGACTGATGGCACCTGATGTCCGAGGACATATGTGAACGGTCCGGTGTGCGCAAAGTAGAATAGAATTGCATGGTTCGCGACGGAATTTACTACTTCTTGGGCTTCACCGCCGCCGGTGTCGTGGTCTCGGCGATGTTGGGGCCTTGGCTCGCGATGCCGCTGTTCCTGATTGCTGTATTTTGCGCCTGGTTCTTTCGGGATCCGGAGCGACCGCTGCCCGCGGGCCCGTTTGCGCTGTCCCCGGCAGACGGCAAAGTAGTCGGAGTGGTGCCGGAAGGCGACGGGCTCACCCGGATCAGCATTTTTCTGAACATCTTTGATGTGCATGTGAACCGGACGCCCATTTCAGGAGTGATCACCGACATCACCTATAGAAAAGGGCAGTTCCTGGTGGCCAGCCGCGAAATGGCTTCCGCCGACAACGAGCAGAACGTGATCACTGTGCGTGCGGAGGACGGCACGAAGGTGGTCTTCAGCCAGATTGCGGGCCTGATAGCGCGGCGCATTGTCTGCTACAAAAATACCGGCGATTTTGTGCAGGCTGGCGAGCGTATCGGCCTGATCAAATTCGGGTCGCGCGTGGATGTAATTCTGGGGCCAGAGTGGCGGATTGACGTAAAGCCCGGCATGCGTGTGGTGGCAGGCACCAGTGTTCTGGCGCGGCGTGGCGCCGGTGAGGTGTTGTTCAAAGAAGCGATGACTGCGGTGGTGGGGAAGGAGCCTGCCCTCTGTCAGACGTAAGCGCTGTACGTAAGCCTCCTCCCAGGGCGGCTTACGCCTTGCCCACGCTGTTCACGGCAGGTAATATTTTTCTTGGATATGTTTCGATCATTCGGACCGTGCATGGCGCGATAGCTTATCACACGAACCCCGCTCAGGCAGCGCTGGATTTCGAGATGGCCGCGAAAACCATCGGGTTTTCCTTTATTCTGGACGGTCTGGATGGCCGAATCGCCCGTATGACGAATACCACCAGCGAATTCGGCAGAGAACTCGATTCACTGGCCGATATTATTAGTTTCGGTATCGCACCGGTGATTCTGGCATATGTCTGGGGCGTGTACTTTGTCACTCCGGTCATCGATCAACTGCAGCGCGCCGGTCTGTTCCTGGCCTTCCTGTTTCTTGTGTGCGGTGCCGCGCGGTTAGCGCGCTTCAATATCCAGAAGAATCCGGTGCCGAAGAACCCCGGCGCGCCACATCGCAAGTACTTCGTCGGTTTGCCGATTCCGGCGTCGGCGGGCATCGTCGCTGCAATCGTATACGCGTCGGGTAGTTACCCGGTCACGAGTTTTGTATGGTCCGCGTTGTGGCTGGCGTTGCTGGGGCTGCTTTCCTTTCTGATGGTCAGCACCTGGCGATACTGGAGTTTCAAGGAACTGAACCCAGGCAAGCCGCGCTCGCCCATGATGCTTGTTGTGATGGGTGCGGTGATTTTCGGAATCTGGAACTGGTCGCAACCGGTTTTGCTGGTGCTCTCCACCACCTATGTTGCGAGCGGCATTCTGATCCGCGCCGGCGGCTTGATTCGCCGATATATCCTTCGACCCAGGGAGAAGCAGGTTGCCTGAAACGATTTCATTGATAGGCGGCGATACGTTGCTGGGGCGGGAGGTTCGCGAAGTCTTCAGCGAATCCTCGCTCGCAAGCAGTTTGCGCCTGGTGGCGGCGGATGCGGAAGAAACGGGTAAGCTGACCGAGATTGATGGAGCAGCAGCTTTTCTCGCCAAACTCGATCCGGATGCGGTGGAAGATGCAGCAGTTGTGGTGCTGGCCGGGACGGCGAAGTCGTCGCGCGAAGCCATTGCAGCGAACCCCTCGGGGCTGATAGTCGATTTGACCTACGTGACCGAGGACGACCCCGGGGCGCGGGTGCGCTCTCCGCAGGTGGAGTATGCGGGTTACGAGCCGGAACACTCGGGCCCGCAGGTAGTGGCGCACCCGGCCGCCACTGCGATCGCGATTGTGTTGGCCCGGCTGCATACTCGGTATCCCGTCACCACCGCGATGGTGCAGATCTTTGAGCCGGCGAGCGAACGTGGCAAGGCCGGGCTCGAAGAGTTGCAGCAGCAGACCGTGAGTCTGC
>JAUZEU010000482.1 GCA_030838885.1 Bryobacterales bacterium
CAATGGAAGTGCGCTGCCTAAAAGAGGGCTACCCGCCACATGCCAGCCACGCTCTCAGGCAAATAGAATGAACAGCGCAAAAGCCGCAGGCATTGACTGTTCTCTGCATTCCCGTTGACATTGGGCAGTGCACTCGAAAGCTCGGCATTTCATTCCACACGCAGGCGCGCAAGGCCGGAGTGGCAGAGGCTGCTTTCGCACCTCAGAACCGCAGGTGCAACCCGACCTGCATCTGCCGCATGTTTGTTGCTACGTTCGTGACAACCCCCGAAACACCCGGGCCGGCATCTACCTGCCCGCTGGGGTTGGCCAGATTGGCCCTGTTGAACAGGTTGAAGGTTTCCCAGCGAAACTCGAGCTTTTTGCTTTCTGCGATGGTGAAAGTCTTGAACAGGGACCAGTTGGCAGTGAAGGAGTTTGGCCCGCGCAGAATATTTCTCCCGGCCGTTCCGAAGCGGTAAGGGCCTGGTACCGTGAAGGCCGCCGGATTGTACCAGAGGTTCCGGCTTTGGCCTCCCGGAATGTCGTAAACACCTGTTCCCGAGGCCAGGTCAGGACGCAGCGTCACGTCTGCATTGATAGAAGCATTGTTGCTCAAAGTTGGCGAGAACGGGAGTCCGCTCATGTATTGGGTGATACCGGTGAATTCCCACCCGTTAATAATCTGAGCGGCTAGTCCATGAACATTGGAAAGGTACGCGCGACCGTTGCCGAACGGCAGGTCCAGAGTGTGGCCCACGGAAAAAACGTGAGTGCGATCCCAGTCCTCGACCGCGTGATTCAGGCGGAGCCCGAGCGCCGCACCCAAGCCGCCGGCAGTATCGATGGATTTGGAGAACGTATAATTCGCGAACAAAGTCACTCCGTGCGAATAACGCTTCGTTAGTTTTGTCTGCAGCGACTGATAGCTGTTACTCAGAGCGTCGCTGCCGTCGCTGATTGACTGTGGAATCCCGAACTTGTTGAACAGTGGGCGGCGCGGGTTCAGTGGCCCCGGTCCTGGTGTCGCCTGATTGAGCGGAATGGACAGGCCTTCGTGACGTCCGGCATTGGCCACATAAGATACAGTCGCGGTGAGCGCCCCGGGAAACTCGTGTTCCACCGAGAAGTTCCAGGAATCCACATAGGGTATCTTCAGGTTCGCGGGCCGGTATGTGGCGCCTACGTTCGGCGGCAGTAAGAGGATTCCATTCGATGGGACCGTGGGAAATACAGCGGCGGGAGGACCCTGCGACAAGGTGAACACGGGCGCAAAGGGTGTCGCCTGGGGCGGCGTTTGGGTGATGGTGGTTGGATACACGGTCGCAATATCGTTGAAGTTAGCCCCGAAGATCTCTTCGAAGTAACTTCGTCCCCATCCCGTACGGATGACCGTTCGCGGCGAAAATGCATAGGCGATGCCCAGGCGCGGAGAGAGATTGCGCCACTGTGTCCGGACACCCGAGCCTTTGTCATTGTTGCCCACGCCCGCTACCAGAATCGAATTGATGGTCACGTCGTAGCGGCCGCCCTCACCGGCGCGCAATGTGTGATCCGGGAACCATGTATCCCAGCGCAACCCGTAACTTAACGTCAGCTTTTGCGTGGCGCGCCATGTGTCCTGCACGAAATAGAACATCGACCACTGCAGGTCTTCAGGACTTCCCCTTTGCACGGACCGGGTAAAGGCGCTCGGCAAGCCAAGCAGAAATGCGGCGGGCCCAAGTCCCGAGCCGGTTGCTGTCGCGCTGCCCGTAATGGAAGGACTAAATGTAAACAGGCCGTTTCTCGTCGAATCGCTCGCGAGACGGAGGTTCTGGGCGTAGCGCACATCCTCACCCCACTTGATCGTGTGATTGCCGATGACTTTAGTCCAGTTATTTACGGCCTGATAAGTAAATTCACGTTCGGCTAAAGGACAGTTGCACTGGTTATTGGCGAGTCCATAACCTTCCTGAAAACCTCCGCGGCCCGTAATATTGAATTCCGAGAGGCCAGATGTCTTTATGTCGCCGGACATATTGATGCCTGGAATACCTGCGGTTTCCGAAGCGTTCATTCCGTAGTCGAGCGATTGCACATTGACCCGGTATCTTGTAAAGCCAAAGCGGAAGTCGGTGAGAAGAGTCGGGCTAATTACGCGATTGAAGCCCGCCACCAGATTCTGATTCAGAGCCGTCGCCAGTCCCGCGAAATTGAGGCCGCTCAGGCCGGGACCGCCGGCAAGACCGAATGCAGCCGGTGCCTGGTTGGAGAACTTCGAATATGAGTAGCGAGAGAAGTACCGCATGCGTTCCGAGATGACGTGATCGGCCCGGACATCGAACTGGTCCGTGTCGAACTTCTGCGAGCCGGACGCGGTGTAATTGCTGTTGAAGGCACCGGGTGCGCCGGCATTCGGCAGGGGAAGCAGACTCATCACCTTGATAGCCTGCGGTGAGAGCCGGCTTGTGGGAATCACGTTGCCGGTGAATTGCTGACGCCCCGTGCCGTCACTATTGCCCGTATCGGGATCGAAGATGGGCGTACCCAGCGCGCTGAAGTCCCCGTTTCGCTCGGCCTGAGTGGGTACGGTGGTCAGGATGGACGAACCGGTACGGCGGCGGGTCCCCTGGTAATCGCCGAAGACGAAGAGTTTATCTTTCTTTATCGGGGCGCCCAGTGATCCCCCGAACTGGTTCCATTTCAGAGGGGGCGCGCCATTGGGCTGGCTGAACGGATTGCGCGCATTGAGGACGTTGTTCTGCAGATATTCGAACAAAGAACCGTGGTACTGATTGGTCCCCGATTTGGTTTCCACCTGGATGAGGGCTCCGCCCGCCTGCGAGAACTCCGCGTCGTAATTTCCCGTGGTAAACTTTGCCTCCGAAACCGCATCGATGGACGGATTCACGACGATGATGCCTAGGACCTTGTCGTTATTATCCGCGCCGTCGATCATGAAGTTATTGGCGCCGAAGCGCTGGCCATTGGTATTGATCTGAAGTCCCTGCTGCGGGTTTTCACTTGCGGCATGCTGGCCGGGTGCCAGTTGCGAGCCCGGCATGGCCAATTGCAGGTATGTGAAGTTCCGGTTCACCATGGGCAGTTCGGCGATTTGCTTGCTTTCGAGAGCCACGGCGACTTCCGCGCGGTCGGTCACGAGCGCCGGCGTCTCACCCGAGACGGTGACCTGCTGGTTCACCTCACCTACGGTTAGCGGAATATCCACTCGCTGCGACTGACCGAGGCTGACGGTTACGTCTTGCTGCAGATAGCGCTGAAAGCCGGCTGCCTGCACGTTGACGGAAAAATGGCCCGGCAGAAGCTGTGTTTGCTGATAATTTCCTGAATCATTGCTCTCCGTGGTGTACACGGTGCCGCGCTCGGTGCTGGTTATGGTCACCTTGGCGTTGGCGACTGCGCCACCGGAGGGATCTGTAATAGTTCCAAACAGGGTTCCCGAAGCTGCCTGGCCATAGAGTAAATGGCCTGCGGCGAAACTTAGCAGGAGCAATAAGCGTCCGAGCCGCCGGCTTGAGGAAAGAGTGCTGGTGCAACCCGCGCATTTGATTCTTCGTGGAGTCTGAATGCGAGTCAATGTTTCTCCTAACGGATGTCTCTGAGTCTGGCTTTGCAGTCTGATATCGCGGAACCTACTGGGGATAATCTACACCCGGAGCGTTGCCGATGCCATAGCCAAGGCGAAAGTTTTCGAGAGCCGAGGTCAGAAAGTTGAATATTGCCGCGGCACTTAATTGATCATGCCGCATACGGGAGATGGCAGAATGTTCCAGGCGCCATTCTTCTTTCCGAGGACCCGCCACGACGAGGAGCCGCAGAGACTTCCACACGAACGGGACACATAGACTAAGGCCGAAGTCCGGTCGGCATTGAACAGCACTCGGCTCAACTGAATCAAATTCGGTTCGGGAAACGGATCGGCAATTTCTCTATCAGGAGGATCGACCGGAACCTGCGGTTGGAAGCGCCGGCGCCGCCACAGATCCGCTTGCCCGGGATTGATCATCACCCAGGGACGTTCTATCCTGAACTTTCCTTTCTCCAGCAGTTCGGGCAATCCCCGCTCGTCCTGATTTGAAGTCAGCAAGTCTTTAATGAGCTGCTGCAAATCCGGAGATAATTGCGGGCAGATCTTCAAGGGCGATGGCAGTTCCCGCGAATCCAGAGTCTCCTGAGCGATCAGGAGGCGCTGACTGGCATGCGTATCTGTGATTGGGGTAATCGCGAGGACGGCCGAATAGACTGCATAATCGTCCATACCGAACGCCGCGAGGCCGGAAACGGGAGCAGCGACCGATACGAACAACAGCATGTAAATCATGGGCACCATCGGTTCGCCTGTAATCTGCGACTAAGCTGCACACTACCGAACGGTCACGAGAATATCCTGCGGCGTTGTCAGAATACCGTCGTCCGCGTAGGCCCGCAGCACGTAGTTGCCGGGCTTACTGAACGTTACGGTGGTGGTCGCGCGGCCCTTAATCGGCCCGTCCGCCGCAGGCGTACCTGTCGAGGCCGGCTTCACGGCTGCGGACCGTATCGGGTCGAAGTTAACAGTCCCCGGTCCGCCACGGTACACAACCCATGTAACGCCCAGCCGCACACCGGGATCGAGCTTGACTATCGCCTGAGTCGCCGGGCTGGGTTGACGGGCAAAATCCCCTGCAGCAACTCGGTTCGCGTCCCTGGGAGTCTTGCGCACGATTGGCTTCGGATAACCGTCGTCGGTCACATCCACAGAGAGCGTCAGCGGCTCGCCGGGCGCAAGGGTCCGCCGCGACGAACCCACCATCTCTATCGCGGGCGGCGCATTCGGTTCCTCGGGAAAAGTCAGCGCGCCCGCCCCTTTACGGTTTTCCAGATACACCAGATTCGCCAGTTCATACAAGGGAACCAAAGTGCCAAAGGTCTTCTCCGTCTTGCCCCGAAAGTTCAGCGTCCAGACCAGGTCTTTTTCTCCCCAGTCCGCAGGCACTTTCACTTTGAAAACGAACTCCTGCCTGCGCGGGTAGAAATGCGATGGCTGTCCCTGGTCGGGAGCGCCCGGTTCTATCTTGTTGTCTGGCCCAACCGGAATGTCCACCTCTTCCTCATAGTTGCGGTTGAAATATCCGAAGACCATGTTGAAGCTGCCGTCGGGATTCCGCTCCCATCCTTCGTAAACAGGAACGACACCCTGTCCGGATGCGTAATGAATCTGGCCCGGAGAAACAACACAAGCGAGCAGGCCAATAGCCAGAATTCTGAGAACAGTCTTCATGCGGTTATCGGTCACCGCGTGCTGGTCAGCGGACGCTTTTTGGCTTTGCGGGCATCCATTTCGGACTTGTATTCCTCGTCCGTCATGTAATAAAAATTCACCCATGCCTTGGACATCTCGTCGTTAGTCCGTTCTCCGTAACCCACCCAGTTTCTGGCATCGGGATTCCCCGCATTTTTCGTAGAATTGTCATGCCAGTTGATCACGTGCAGAATGGTGCCCGCCGGCAGAATCGGAGCCGAATCGTCGGTGTAGTTGTAGACGATCTGCCACCCGAAATTGAATTTGCTGACGCAATTGAGCGGTTCCACTCTCATGTCCGGATATATCGCTTCGATGCACTCCGCTTTTCCCCGATTGTGCATGTGCGGCATGAAACCGGTCACCTTCGTAGCCTTCTCGAATTTGAAATACGCATCGGACCGGGCGTTCTCCTCGCCGGCCGGAATATCCAGGTCCGTCGAGGCAACCTGCACGGTTCTCACCACATGCTTCGGCACGTAGCCTTTCGGATAGAAGACCACACCCTGGCTGACCTGATCCGTAATCTCCTCACCTACAGAATGGTAGTGAACGTTAAACTGCAGCTTCGATCCGGCCCGCATCAGCTTGCCCGAACCGTCCGGAAAATAGTCGCCGTTCTTGCCGACTGCGTACTCATTGAGCGTGCCGCCGTCGGGATTACCTTCCTCGTCGAGCATCGTTTGGACCGAGTGGTGCAGTACCCGCGCTCCGCCGTTCGGCGAAGGCTTGGTTTCAACAGCCTTGATGTAGCGGTCTTCCGTCAGTCCGGTTTCCGCGACCAGATTGCCCCACCAGTCGGTTGCTTTGGCCTTCACCGTGAAGGCCACCGGCGATTGCACAATCAGGTCCGGCGTGCCGATGTGCCAGCGGCCGCTGTCGTCGAAATGTCGCGGCGGGGGCATGTCGGCGGGATTACCCTCGTGCGCGCCACTATCCGCCCATGTGGCGATCAGCTTAATCTCGTCGCTGGTCAGCGAGGGGTCGTCCTTGAACTCCTTGATTCCGACATTGTGGTCCACAAACCACGGCGGCATACTGCGCTCCGCCACCTTTTCCTTGATAGCGCGCGCCCAGGGCCGTACTTCTTTATAGGTGAGAAGCGACATAGGCGCGATATTGTTCGGCCTGTGGCAGTTCTGGCAGGCTCGTTGCATCACCGGCGCAATGTCCTTTGAAAACGTGATGTCGCGCGCGGCTTCCGTCTTACCGGCAGTCTGCGCAATGAGGGGCGCTGCTGCCAGAGCGAGCACCGCTGTACACAACGCCGATCTTGTCTTGATTGCCATTCGGTTTACTCCAATGTTGCCCGTCAGAACTGAACCTTCAGCGCCAGTTGCCCGATGCGCGGATCGCGCGCACTCGTGATCAGTCCGAACGTGCCGGAATTGATCGAAGTACCCGGGTTGTTGAAATTAGCTTTGTTGAACACATTGAAAAACTCCGCCCGAAACTGAATTTTCCAACGTTCGCTCAAGGCAAAATTCTTGAATGCACCCAGATCTGTGTTGAACAGTCCGGGGCCGCGCAAGGCTCCCTTCGCCAAGTTACCATAAGTGCCCAGAGCCGGCGTCACAAAGGAACCCGTCCGCAGGTAGGCTACGCATGGCGCGAGGTTGGCGCATGGCCCCGATGTCAAGCCCAAACCACCGTTGTAATCTACGTGGTCCGCGCCGATAGCAGTCTGCGAGCGGTCCGTGCCGGCAAACAGGGTAATCGGGGGGCCGGTCTGGGCGCTGGTGATACCTGTCAGTTCCCATCCGCCGAGCACGTTCCGAAGCAGCGCATTCGATCCCCTGAGGAGCGGCAACTGCCAGACGTAAGAGATGACCAGCACCTGGGTAAAGTCGAAGTCCGAGGGACCAATATCGAGCCGTTTGAAACCGGGGATGTAGGGCGACATAGTGAAGCCAGCGTTTAGCATCGGCGATGTAACATCCGCCCCGAACGGTACATTGTCGATACTCTTTGACCACGTGTAGTTGGCGAGCACCGTGAAACCATGCGAGAGCCGCTTCTCAATGCCGAGTTGCAGCGAATTGTAAAACGAGTTCCCGGAACCGCTTCCCTGGATAATGCTGGTGTAGGGCTGAAAAGGACGGCGCGCGTCGGTGGAAAGCGTGCTCCCCGGAATATACATAGCCGGATTCAACTGAATGTTTTCCATCAGATGATTGGTGCGCGAACCCACATACGCAACGCGTGCCAGCCAGTCCGCCCTCAGCTGCCGCTCAACGGTCAGGTTCCAGTTGTAGACAGTGGGCGTCTGCAGCTTGTAGTGCGAGGTGTCCCACGAGTAGACGCGGACTGGTGTGGGGAACACGAAATCATGGGGTACGGGAAAAGGCAGCGGGAAGGGATTGTTTACGCCTTGGTAAGGGTTGCTGAACGGGCCCGCAGGGTTGGTCAGCGAAACAGTGGGACTGAACGGCGAAGTCTGCACCTGGCTGTCATTGGAGAATGCCGGGACACGGGAGTTGTAGAAGACTCCGGCGCCCCCACGGATGCTGGTCTTACCGTCGCCGTGCAGATCGTACGCGAAACCGGCGCGCGGCGCGAAGTTATTCCATGAGTTGGAGCGGCCGTCAGTCGGAAATCCGTCGTCGCCCGTAAATATTTCACCCGGATAGGCATTCGTGTAGACCTTTGAGCGGATTCCCTTCGCATACAGACTGGGATCAAACGCTTCAGCCTGGGGGTAAATGTCATGCCAGGGGAAGGAAGGCTCCCACCTAATGCCGTAGTTCAGGGTAAGTCGGCTTGATGCTTTATAAGTGTCCTGAATAAAAAGCGAGAAGAGAACGTTCCGGTCCCTTTGGAACGACCCCCATCCCTGGGTGAACGTCCGCAGGCGGCCGAGCTCGAAGTCGGCGATCGCGACGCCCGTGATGTCCCCGGTGAAACTGAAAGTCCCGTTCTGGAACAGGTGGTTGTTGTGATTGAAACGCGCTCTTTCAAACGCGCCCCCCGCGGCGATTGAGTGGCGTCCCTTCACCCAGCGCACCGTGTCGTACCAGTCGAAGGTGGTACGTGCGAACACGGCGTCCGCGAAGGCGCCGAAGCTGAAATACCCGGAAACGCCAAATGACTCGATGGCCTTGTTAGGCGTCTGGTAGATGTTCTTCAGGCCGAAGTCCGTCATGTTTGGAGTGTTCGTTGGTGGATGGCGGCTGGTTGTCTCGCGTGTTATGCCGAACCGGAAGTCGTTCAACGTGTTGGGCCCAAAAATATGTGTTTCCTGGATCGCGGTGTTGTACGAGTTATCCGGAGTCTGGTCTGCGTAGGTCAGCAGGTTGTTATTGGCGAGAATACCCGGCTGCATGTAGTAACTCTTGTTGAACCGATAATTGAGCCGGTCGTTGACCGAAATGCTGTAGTCGGTCCGAACAATGAATTCGTTGAAGTCCTGGATCACCGGGGCACTGTAGATCGAGTAGCCGTTCGGCAGGCTTGCAGCGGGAAGATACTTCACCATCGCCAGTGCGGCCGGGTCGAACCTGCTCACCGGAATCTGGTTGTTTGCGAACACCTGATTGGTCGTCGGATCCTTGATGGGTGCGGCCCGCCGCAGTGGATTGGCGGGATCGCCCGCGCTTAAATACGCGGAAAAGTCGCCGTTCAGATCGGCCGCTGTCGGCACGTATGCCGTGAGACCCCCGCGCGTGTTGCGGATTTTGGTTCCCTGATAACCGCCGAAGAAGAAGAGGCGGTCTTTGATTACTGGTCCGCCCAGCGTGCCGCCGTACTGGTTGCGCTTGAGCTGGTCGAGCGTGGGGCTGAAAAAATTCCGTGCGTTGAACGCGGCGTTCCGGACGAATTCGAACGCACTGCCATGCAGCGTGTTTGTTCCGGATTTGGTCACCACGTTCACTACGCCCGATGAATTTTGCCCGAATTCGGCGCTGAAGTTGCTTGTCTGGAAACTGAACTCCTGCAGCGCGTCGGGCATTGGAAGCGGCTGATTGACGTTACTGAAGATATCCTCACTGTGCACGCCATCGAGATTGAAAGCGATGTTGTTCTGGCGACCCCCGTTAACCGACACCGTCACGGCCGAGGGGAATGTCTTGGTGGCTCCCTGATCGGCGTTATTGGAGGGTGCGTTCACCGCTCCCGCTACCAGGGTCGTAAGCTGTGCCGGATTTCGTCCATTGAGTGGCAGTTCGATGATGCGGGCCGAGTCCACCACCTGCCGGATCGTCGACGATGTCGTGTCCACCTGAACCGCGTTGGCCTCGACGTTGACCGTTTCCGATGCGGTACCGACCTCAAGCTTCAGATTGATGGTAACGGTATCGTCGGTCTCAAGAACGAGGCCTTTTTGCAAAACCTGGCGGAAGCCGGGCGCGGACGCGGTGAGATTGTAGCGCGTCGGTCGCAGGCCGTTGATCGTGTAAAGACCGTCCGGGCTGGTGGCGGTTTCCCTGGAAAGAGTAGTGTCGACCTCCGTAGCGGTAATTCTCGCTCCGGGTACGACTGCACCCGACGGGTCGGTGACACTTCCGTTGATAGTGCTCAGACCCTGACCCCGGGCGAGCGCGGTAGCTGCTAACACGCTGACTGCGGCAAAAAGGATTCGGCGCACGCTGGACCTCCCGGTTTACACGTGTCGCGATTATATGAACGGGATCTGCCGGAGTCAAACCGGTCTTGTATCGGGAAAGGCGGGCTTTTCAACGATTGCTCCCGAAGAGTCCGGATCAACGGCAGTCAACTATGTTGCCGCCCTTTGCTTCTTTTACATCAGGACACTGAAGCGTCGCGGTGAAAAGTGCGCCAGTGGTCAAGCGGGGAAGCAACCTTGGTCGGCAGGCAAGTGCGAGGCGATGATGATCCCCTTAACCTTGCGGTTAGGAGAACGACGCAGGCTCCGGCAACCGGCTGAACATCTCGCGAGCGCTAATAACCACCGCATCCCACTGTGGTTCTCTCACCTGATTTTTTCGCATGGCTGCCTCCAACCGAACCTCCGGGAAGAACTCTACATAGCGCGAAAGCTGGCGTCGAATCGAATGTATCTCGGTAGCATCCCGCCCTGCGACCCGGACTACTTCCTCCAGATGGTCGTCCCGGAGTGGCGGACGCCCAGTGCCGCCAAGCAGATGCAAAAGATATAGCTCCAGCAAATTGCTGTGGGCCCAGGCCTGCCTCTGTCGCAGGTCTGGTGTAGCACTGATACTTTGCGGTTCGCCCAACTTGAGATCCTCTTCTGAAAGGAGCCGAGCCAACTCCCATTCGTCAGGTTTTATCCTGACCACTCCATCCAGAACAGCCGTGAGCGCCATCCCCTGGACCAGCGCCCAGCTCTCTGAGCGGGCGGACTGAAACGCGAGAGCGTAGTAGTCTCTTGAATGTTCAAGCGAGGAGAGCGCCTCATCACGATACATCCCGATTCGGTCGGTATCACTGCCCGCGAAGACGTCCGCGGCGCGCCAGAAAATTTCGGCTTTCCGCTTCTCCGCGCTTGCGAGCAGGCCGTAAATCAGGGAGCGTTCCGAGTCTTTGCTCCCCAGAACCGCCTGCATGCGCGCCATAGCATTCTTGAGCTTTTCTTTTGCGCTGTCCAGAACCAACGCCTTTTCCGGGCCCTGGCCAGTGCCGGTTACAGTGCCGCTACCGGTGCCCCTTCGAGAAGTGGTCTGCCTTAATGTCTTCCACATGCTTTGCGTGATCCGGTCCGCATAATTCAGCGCCGCTTCGATACTGCGGGCAGCGCGGTTGATGCGCATCTTCACGAGTTGCCGATCGAGATCCGGGGGAAACGATGCGTACGCGACAATGCTCGCCCAATCGTGCGTGCCAGGCACCCGAACCTTTAATTGCCGCCGGACATCGATCAATAGCAGACGAGGATCGAATCCGCCTAACAGCCCGTCGTAAAGGACCTGGACCATGACCACCGATGCTGCGAATGACAGGGGGAATTGAGATGCAATCACCAGCGGGATCCCCGCTTCGTGAAGCGAATGCGCGATGCTTGCGCCAGCACCGATCACGGATCCTATGTTTCCGCTGTCGCACGCCGCGATGGTCACCACTGCCGGCCGCACCAAAGTATCCATCTTCGCCTTGGCGTTCGGCCTGAGAAGCGTTGCCAGACGCGCGCCATCCACAATATCTATGGAATCCGGGTCCTGGCTGCCGTGCAGCGCCAGACCGTAGTGCCGCCCGTCGTCACGGTCAACGGGAACACCATGCGCCAGCAAATGCACGTGCGTGTAAACTCCCGATGCGCAAGCCTGAAGCAGGGTCTCGACGCTGGCCCGAGGAATCACGGTAAGGTGCTCCTCAATTCGCTGCTGCCATTCCGCCTGGTTGCCTTCGTCATAGTGAAACATCCACGGCTCGATGACCTTCCGTAGCGCAAGCAAGTGCGCGTCGGCAGGAACTGCGCCGCCTGCCGACGAAACGGCAACCAGGATTTTCGGCGTGGTTGGCCACTCCACGGGACCGTAACTGACGCGCCTCACCTCGCGCGTAATGCACATAGGCACCTGTGCCTGCAGAGCGAGAGATTGCCCCGCGCCCGGAAACGCGCTCGCCGCGTTGGCCAGTTCGAAAGGAAGCAGCGCGAGTTCGTTGGCGCTGAAGATCAATCGCAAATGGGTCGGGCCGGATTGTTCTCCCGCGAAATCGGCGAGTTCGGCCACAAGTCCCGGTATCAGCGAGAGTACTTCGCTCATAACTCGCGCCGTCTCCGCCAACTGCAGTTCCCGCGTTTCCAGACTGTCCTTATATAAGAGAGCGCGCAACCGGGTCAGCAGTTGCGCATGTTCGAAAGGGACTACCACGTCGGCGGGTTGATGATTCCCGCACAATGCCATGTATCGTGTCAACGGCGAGAGCAGCTGGTTGTGCGGTGGCCCGTGTCGTAAAAACTCCAGAGTAACCGTGCGCATACTTGTTCTTTCATTACCCAATCATCTGGAATCCAATATTGCCATTTGTGTCCAGCGTCACGCGCTCCAGCTTGCCGGAAACGCCGCTGCCGTCCCTGATGATGGACGCCACTGCCGGCTTTCGCAGAAGCAGCCCCGGGACTCTCTCCAGATCCGGGATTTGCCGCGAGGTAGCCATGACGTCGTAAACGGGTTTGAACGCCGGAGCATCCCTGAGAAAGTCTGGCGTCAGCCGGATCAGCGGAATCCATGTCCCGGTATTGATGTATTTTCCTCGCCCGTGAGTTCGGGGCAGTACGCGCTCCAGATGAGTGTGACCGGTAATAACCCACTCGAAATCGCTACCCACATAGCGATCAATGCGCTCAAACGGCTCGTCGGGGACCTTCGGGTCGAAACTTTGATCATCGGCGAGTCCTTTGAGTGCCCTCCAAAGCAGCTCGTATTTCTCGCTCGACCGAACCCATTTCCGCAATGTATCGCCGAGGCCCAACATGCCGTTATGCACCAGCATCAAAGGGTCGACTCCGGCGCGAAACGCCTCTTCAGTCGCCAGCATCAGCTGTGTTGTATCAGCATGTTGCAATAACGCGGCAGAGGCGGCATCCGCACTCGGTCGCGGCCATCCCTGCCGCCCGGCCAGCGACTCGAGTGGCTCTCCGCTCAGTGCAGTCGGGATAGCAGCTTCGTCCACGGATAGAAAGCCCGCGGCCCTCCGGACGGAGTCCCATGTCAGCCGTCTCGCAACTGCCA
Source organism: Bryobacterales bacterium (assembly GCA_030838885.1). GTDB lineage: Bacteria > Acidobacteriota > Terriglobia > Bryobacterales > Bryobacteraceae > BOG-234. The sequence continues at coordinate 12,916 of JAUZEU010000482.1, forward strand.
ACACATTGTTCAGTCTGGACTCGGCATTTTGATCCAATGCCAGCACTATCGGGACCACCGCACGAATCTCCGGCTTCAACAAATCGACAAACGCGTACGTCCGCTTGAGGGGGTTGATCACGTCAATGACAAGTTTGGTTCCGGCATTCGGTGTCCACTGCGGAACTTCCCGCCCCTGCACCAGGTCCCGGCCTAAGCGCCGCAGCATCTCGTGATCCGTCACGTTCCAGGTATCGACTTCGTTGCCGTGAAGGCAGAGTACCCTCGAACCTCCAACGCTGCACGCGAAGCCGGCGCCATCGAAGCACAGATTCACGCGCCCTTTTGCCGCCTCGTTCGTACCGCCAAGTGTCTCGATCAGATAGGCGCGCACCCAAGGCAGCGCAAGCTCCAGATCGTGGTTGCCAAGCACAATGGTGAGATGCCTGTGCTCGGTTTGAACAAAGGCGCTCAATTCAGTCCAGATAGTCTGGAAAGGCGTGGCCTCGAAAATTTGTTTCAGGTTACCGGTTGCATTCTTTGGCGAAAAATAGCTGGCGTCCGGATCGGTCAGGAAATCGACCATGTCGCCGTTAATAACCAATGCAACCTCAAGGTCCCGTGCACGCTTTTCCCGCAGATACTTAAACAGCGCGGCAAGGTGAGCGGCGGCATCAAATAATTGAGCCCCTACGCCAAGGTGCAGATCGGAGATGACGTACAACTCCGCGTATTCGGCCAAGCGCACCATACAGCGGTTCTATCCTACCTCGGAATGCCGTCCCAAAAAATCCGACGCCGGTCCCCACGTATCGCGACAGGCCTAATGTGACGTGGTCGCGAAGAGACCCGAAACAGTTATTCTGCGAGTGTGCATCAGATCCCGTAAACGTCCACAGTACCGTCGTATCCGGGCAAGTAGAGCCGACCACCGTTGACTACGGGAACATTGAATTTGTTGTATGTGTAATGGGGATCGCTCATCCAAAGGCGCTTGATTCTGCGATCGCCATCGCCCAGGGCCTCTGAGAAGTCCGAGGCATCGAAGGCCAACACGCGCCCGGTCAGGATTTGTTTGTTGGCATCTGCATCCGCACGCAGGCCCACACCACGCAGTTCTGACCTCCGTTGCCGCGTTTGTCGCCGGTCATGGTAAGCGTGACTAACTTATGCAGCCCGCCACGCCCCGCCGCAGTGTCAGTCACGTTTCGTTGCCATACACCCCCGTGCATGAGATTGCCGCCTGAGCGCGTGAAGACCGGCTGGAGAGGCCCTGCAGGCGGCGGCGCCGGCGCGTTCACGGCGGCCATAACCTGTCGCGATGCCGCCTCCACGCCGCTCAGTTTCATTCCCGTGTTCGTCCAGGTTGACTGCGTTTCCGGTGCTCTGCGCCTTCGCAGCTGCCGATGTCAGCAGACCAAGAAAGGCTCTTCTTTCCATGCTCATCATTTGCTCCTCTGAATGGTTGGCGCAATAGAGACATCTGTAAGGCTCCCACAGAGAGGTGAGACGGCGAGCGTCAGGGGCGGCTCGGGCTAAGCCCGTTCAAAGCCAGGTCGGTAAGGTGTTCGGCGTAGGATTGCGATAATGCAAGATTCCCGCCCCCCAGAAGCAACCGATAGTAAAGGGGGCCATACAGCAAGTCCAGTACGAGATCAGGATCCACATCTGCGCGCAGTTCGCCACGTGCCTGGTTACGTTCCAGAGCCTTCCTGGCCTGTTCTCGGCGTGGCTCAACCCACAACGACCACAATGCGGCGGCCACTTCCGGGTCAGATTGGGCCGCCGTCACGAATGCCGCAAGCAAGCGGCCATGCCGGCCCGACAGCATACGGGTGAAGTTTTGCAGTTGGGTGAGAATGTCCTGCCGGAATGAGCCGGTGTTCGGAAAAGGGAGTTCCGGTGCTACACCTTCGCGAAAGGCCTCAATGAAGACGGCCGCCTTGTTGGGCCACCATCGGTAAACGGTCGCTTTGCCGGCGCCGGCGCGATCCGCTATGGCTTCAACCGTCGCGTTGGCAAATCCGCTTGCCTCGAGTTCGGCGAGGGCGGCGTCAAGAATCCGCTGTCGGGCGAGTTCATCGCGCGGGCGTCCTCGGCCACGAACTGCCAGTTCCCCGTTCCCCATTGTTGTCATCATACACAGTTTCGGAGTGCAAATTACTGATTACAAAAGGGCGCCGTAACGTGCCTAAAATTTTCGGAACCTGGCCGTTTCGTAAATCATCTTGTACGCATGGACGCGTACCGAAATGGGAATTGTTAAAACCGCTCTTTCCCGCCCCTATACCTTTATCGTTCTGGCCCTCCTGATTTTACTTGCGAGTCCGATCGTAATTCTGCGAACTCCTACGGACATCTTCCCCAACATCAACATTCCGGTGATCGCGGTGGTGTGGAACTTCACAGGTTTAAACGCCGAGGAGATGGAAGGCCGCATGGTCTCGGTATACGAGCGCGTGCTGACAACCACCGTGAACGATATCGAACATATCGAGTCGCAATCGCTCAACGGCGTGGGGGTTGTCAAGGTTTTTCTTCAGCCCACGGCCAACGTGAATACGGGTGTTTCACAGGTCACCGCCGTGTCCCAAACGATTCTGCGGCAGATGCCGCAAGGCGTCAACCCTCCGCTGATCCTTACTTATAACGCTTCGAGCGTGCCGATTCTGCAACTGGCGCTCTCGGGCAAGTCGATGGCGGAGCAGGACCTGAACGACGTGGGTATGAATTTCCTGCGGCCACAACTGGTCACCGTGCCGGGTGCCTCGATTCCTTACCCGTACGGCGGCAAACAGCGGCAGATCATGGTGGACCTGAACCTGGCGGCACTGCAAGCCAAGGGTCTCTCCCCCATAGATGTGGTGAGTGCCGTGAGCGCGCAGAATCTTGTGCTGCCTTCCGGCACCGCGAAGATCGGGCAGTTCGAATATGACGTGGATCTGAACGCCAGCCCCAAAACGGTGCCGGAGATGAACGACTTCCCGGTCAAGGTGGTGGGGAACGCGACTATTTACCTTCGGGATGTGGCCCACGTGCGCGATGGCTTCTCGCCACAGACTAACGTGGTGCGACAGGATGGCCAGCGGGCGGCGTTGCTGACGGTGCTGAAGGCCGGAAATGCCTCCACTCTTGACGTGGTGAAGGGTATCCGCGCGATGCTGCCGAAGATTGTGCCGACTCTGCCGGGCGGGATGAAAATCCAGCCGCTGGGCGATCAGTCGATCTTCGTACGGGCTGCCGTGAGTGGTGTGATCCGTGAGGCCATCATCGCGGCCTGTCTGACCGGCGCCATGATTCTCCTGTTCCTCGGAAGCTGGCGCAGCACGGTTATCATTGCGATTTCCATCCCGCTGTCGATTCTCACCTCGATCATCGCCCTGAGCGCGCTGGGTGAGACGATCAACATCATGACCCTGGGAGGGCTGGCGCTGGCTGTCGGCATCCTTGTCGACGATGCGACCGTGACCATCGAGAATATCGAGCGGTTCCTCGAAGAAGGGCATGACCTGTACACAGCCATTCTGGAAGGCGCGTCGCAGATCTCGGTGCCGGCACTGGTGTCAACCCTTTGTATCTGTATCGTGTTTCTGCCCATGTTCCTGCTGAGCGGCGTGGCGCGGTTCCTGTTCGTGCCGCTGGCGGAGGCGGTTGTCTTCGCGATGCTCGCTTCCTATGTGTTGTCCCGAACTCTGGTTCCCACGCTTGCGATGTACCTGCTCAAGGTCAAGCACCATACCGGGAAAACACGAAATCCGTTCACGCTGTTTCAACGAGCGTTTGAGCGGGTTTTTGACAGAGTTCGGACCAGCTACCAGGCGCTGCTGACCACTTTCGTTTACCGGAGGTGGATCTTCGTTCCGATATTCCTTGGTATCTGCGTGTCGGCATTCCTGCTGTTGCCATGGCTTGGCCAGGACTTCTTCCCGAGCACCGACACTGGTCAGTTCAGGCTGCACGTTCGCGCCAAGACAGGCACTCGCATTGAGGAAACCGCGCGGCTGTGCGATCTGATCGAGACCTCCATCCGGAAGCGCATTCCACCGCGGGAGTTGACGAGCGTGCTCGATAATATCGGCTTGCCGTACAGCGGTATCAACCTCGCGTACAGCAACTCAGGGCAGATTGGAAATGCCGATGGCGACATTCTGGTGTCTCTGAATCAGGAACACCGGCCTACCGACGAATACATCAGGAAACTGCGAGCGGAACTGCCCCGCGAATATCCCGGCGTGACGTTTTACTTCCTGCCGGCCGATATCGTCAGTCAGATTCTGAATTTCGGTTTGCCCGCGCCGATCGATATTCAGATCTCAGGCAATGATATTGAAGCGAGCAGGCAGTTCGCCGACCGCATCTTCCCGCAACTGCAAAGGGTCTCGGGATTGGCGGATCTTCGCATTCAGCAGGTCTTCGATCAACCGAAGATTCACGTCGAAGTGGACCGCACCAAGGCGGCGGAGAGCGGCTTTCTGCAAAGGGACGTCGCGACCAGCATGTTGGTCGCGCTCAGCGGCAGTGCGCAAACCACCCCGACGTTCTGGCTGAATCCAAAGAACGGTGTCAGCTACAGCCTTGCGACACAGGCTCCGCAGTACCAGATCCAGTCTTTGAGCGATTTACAGAACATACCAGTGAGCGGCCCGAATCAGAAACAGCCTGAAATCTTGAACGACCTGGCTTCTGTCCACAGAGGTTCAGGGCTGGCCACGGTAACTCACTACAATATCCGGCGCACCCTGGATATCTATGGCAGCACGCAGGGAAGGGACCTGGGTGGAGCAGGCAAGGACATCCGGAATGTTGTGGAGGCGAACCGCAAGTACCTGCCGAAAGGCTCGGAGATAACGATTCGCGGTCAGGTGGCGACCATGCAGGAATCGTTCACGGGACTGCTTGCCGGGCTGGGATTTGCGATCGTGCTGATCTATCTGCTGATCGTAGTGAACTTCCAATCCTGGCTGGACCCATTCATCATCATAACCGCACTTCCGGCGGCGCTGGCGGGCATTGTCGTCTTCCTCTTTATCACGCACACCACGCTGAGCGTTCCCGCATTAATGGGCGCCATCATGTGCATGGGCGTGGCGACTGCGAACAGCATTCTGGTGGTGAGCTTCGCGAAGGATCAGCTGAACCGGCATGGAAATCCGATCGAAGCAGCGCTGGCGGCGGGCATTACGCGCTTCCGCCCTGTGCTGATGACGGCACTCGCCATGATCATCGGCATGATCCCGATGGCGATGGGGTTGGGTGAAGGCGGCGAGCAGAACGCGCCGCTGGGGCGGGCTGTGATTGGTGGTTTGATGTGCGCGACGGTCGCGACGCTGTTCTTTGTGCCCGCGGTCTTCGGACTCCTGCATCGTTCGGGTAAGCCAGGCGAGGCGGCGCACACGGAGAAGCCCCATAACGAGCCGGTTTTGGTGTAACGGAGGAATCCTGATGAAAATCGACGAACTGGAAAAGCCCGAAGTGCATAAAGAGCCCGAAGTGCATAAAGAAGGTGAAAAGGAATTGCCTGCAGAGACCACAAAGGGCTCGCGGGTCGGCTGGTTGATTGTCGTCCTGCTGGCCGTTGGCGCGCTCGGCTACACCATTTACTCGGGCATCGACACGCGCGTGAAAGCCAGCACTGCCTTGCAGAGCGAGACGCTGGATGCCGCAATTCCGACCGTATCGGTGGTAAGTCCGAAGACTACTGCGCCCGCTGAGGAAGTTGTGTTGCCAGGCAGCATTCAGGCGTTTACAGACACGCCGATTTATGCGCGGGCCAGCGGCTATCTCAAGCGCTGGAATGTGGACCTCGGGGCACATGTCACAACCGGGCAGTTACTCGCGGAGATCGACGCGCCGGAGATCGATCAGCAACTGCTGCAGTCCCGCGCCGACCTCGCCACCGCAGAGGCGAACTACAACCTTTCACAGTCGACGGCCGAGCGATGGAGAGGCCTGTTGAAGACCGACTCTGTCTCAAAGCAGGAGACCGACGAGAAGATCGGCGATCTGAACGCAAAGAAAGCGATTGTGGATTCGGCGGCTTCGAACGTCCACCGGCTGGAACAACTGCAGTCTTTTGAGAAAGTGTATGCCCCGTTTGACGGAGTGGTTACGGCCCGGAATACGGATGTGGGGGCGCTGATCGATTCGGGCGGGAATGGTCCAGGCAAGGAGTTGTATCATGTGGCGGCAACGAATCGTTTGCGGGTGTTCGTGAATGTCCCTCAGACTTACTCGCGCGCGGCTGCACCGGGCGTTGCGGCGGACCTGACGCTGGCTGAATTTCCCGGCCGTGTGTTCCGGGGAACTCTGGCGCGTACAGCTAACTCAATCGATGCAGCTTCGCGCACGCTGCTTACGGAAGTGGATGTTCCAAACCCCACCGGCGAGTTGCTGCCGGGGGCTTACGTATCCGTGCATCTGAAGCTGCCCTCAAAAGTGAAAGCAGTGACGTTGCCCGTGAACACGCTGCTGTTTCGGTCTGAAGGGCAGCGCATTGCCGTGGTGAGAAATGGCCGCGCGGAACTGGTTCCTATCGTGATGGGGCGCGACTTCGGCAATGAGATTGAAGTGGTATCGGGGCTCAATGCCAATGACCAGGTGATTGTGAATCCGGCGGATTCACTCGCGTCCGGAGACCGTGTGCGGGTTGCGTCTGGCACGGCGAAAGGAGGCGACTAATGAAAGTTGGTAAGGTTCTTCCCGTGGCGGGCCTGCTGGTCCTGATAGCAGGGTGCAGCGTGGGTCCGAAGTATGTGAGGCCATCCGTGCCGGTGGCTCCGTTGTACAAGGAAACGCCGCCGGCCAGCTTTAAAGAAGCTGATGGCTGGAAGCCCGCGCAGCCTGGGGACGAGGCGATTCGGGGCAAATGGTGGGAGATGTTTCGCGATTCCCGGTTGAATGCGCTCGAGGAGCAGATCAACGTCTCCAACCAGACGCTGAAAGTCGCGGAGGCGCGGTTCCGCCAGGCTCGCGCCGCAATCAGGTTTAATCGTGCGGCTCAGTTTCCCTCGATCAGCGCCGCGCCGTCCATATCCCGCGAGGCCGTGTCGGCGAACAGCCCGTTTCGACCTGCGGGGGCCAGGCGAAATGGTTCCGATTTCGTGCTGCCGTTCGATTTGTCGTATGAAGTCGATCTTTGGGGCAGAGTCAGGAAGTCGGTGGAATCGGCTCGCGAGGAGTTCCAGGCCACGGCGGCCGATCTGGAATCTGTGCGCCTCAGTCTTCATGCCGAGTTGGGGGTGGATTACTTCGAGCTTCGCAGCCTGGACGAGCAGAAGCGGATTTTGGACGAAGCTGTATCGGCTTATGAGCGCGCGCTGCAACTGACGCGCAATCGCTTCGAAGGCGGGGCCGCGGCGGCCGCCGAGGTGGCGCAGGCCGAAACACAATTGCAGATGACCCGGGCGCAGAATATCGATGTCGGAGTGCAGCGCGCGCAGTATGAACATGCGATCGGGCTGCTGACCGGGCAGCCTCCTGAGGCAGTGTCGGTCCCGTTTGGGCCTTTGAAAGCCGAGCCTCCGAGTGTTCCGGTAGGCGTGCCTTCGGAGTTGCTGGAACGGCGTCCGGACATTGCGGCTGCGGAACGCCGGGTTGCGAGCGCAAATGAGCAGGTAGGAATCGCAAAGACAGCGTTCTTCCCGGCACTGGTGCTGGGTGCTACAGGTGGTTTTGAAGGCACCTCGATCGCGAGCCTTTTCAATTGGCCAAGCCGCTTGTGGGCTGTCGGGCCTTCGATGCTGCAGACCGTTTTCGACGGCGGGCGGCGGCGGGCGGTCTCGGAATCCGCACTGGCCAACTACGATGCGACCATTGCGGAGTACCGGGAAACCTCGCTGAGCGCGTTCAAAGAAGTGGAGGACAATCTGGCTGCACTGCGAATTCTGGAACAGGAGACCAGTGCGCAACGCGCGGCTGTAGTGGCTGCCCAGCGGTCGCTGGAACTGTCGACCAATCGCTACCGGGGAGGGCTAGTCACTTACCTGGAAGTGGTTACGGCGCAGAGTACCGCGCTCGCCAACGAGCGAACGGAAGCAGACCTGATGCGCCGGCGAATGGACGCGAGCGTGTTGCTGATCAAAGCGCTGGGAGGGGGCTGGAACGCTGCGCAGTTGCCGAAGGGTTGATTTTGAACGCACCTTTCACTGCGTCGCCGGTGCGTTGATCCGCACGTCGTCTTCGGTCGAATTGACCGATTTCCCGATTGTCGCCCAAACCTTTCGGCGCGTTCCTGGGGATGTCTCGGTAGGTGAGCTTGACATGGATGTATCATAATATGATATATTCGCCATTGAGTATGGCTGAAACGAACTCACCTCTGGCTCCCGCCGCATTCCTGATTCTTTTCGCTCTCGCAGGCGGCGACAAACATGGCTACGCCATTATGCGGGAAGCGCGCCTCATCTCAGAAGGTGGTTTTGAGATTGGCCCGGCGACTCTGTACACCACAATCCAGCGTTTGCTGGACTCGTGCTGGATCGAAGAGGTGGCTGGTCCGGAATCGAGTGACAGCCGCCGTCGCTACTACAGCCTGACGCAGCAAGGAAGCTCGGTTCTCAACGCGGAACTGAAGAGGATGGAAACGCTGGTCAGAAAATCAAAAGCCATGCGGCTGCGCAATGCGGACCCGATCTCATGACTACGCTGCTATCTCTCAGTATCCGGCTGTACAGCGCCACTTTGCCCCTGTATCCACCCGACCTGCGGCGCGACTTCGGGCGGGAGATGGCCGAGGTCTTCTCCGAAGATCTCGTGGAAGCCTTGCGGTACAGGGGAATTGCGGGATTCATGCGGGTCTGGTATTGCGCTCTTTCGGAACTCATCCGAATTGCCGCGCCCAGCCAGGCGGAGAACCCGGCGGTTGCAGTGCCATTCATCATCTTTGTTCTGTGTGAAGCCGTAATGAGCGGCGAACTGCTTATGGCATTTCGTCACCAACCCATGGCGCTCGATGGCGGCCCGATGCCTCTCAGCACAATCCCTCTGTTCATCCTCCCGCTGAGCATTGCGGCAGCTTTCACCGCCTTCGTCGCCGTCCTGGCCGGCAGTCGGAGCCTGCCGGCACAAATGAAAGTGAGCTCTGACTAATGCTCGAAGTTCGGGACCTGACGAAACGCTTCCGCAGCACCACCGTGGTGGATCGTGTGAACTTTGTTGTTCGTGCGGGAGAGATCACTGGTTATCTTGGTCCGAACGGTTCCGGAAAATCGACCACGGTCAAGATGATGACCGGGCTGCTGCACCCGACGGAAGGCCAGATCCTGTTTCTCGGCCAGAACCTTCGTCACGGTTCCACCAGTTTTAAACAGCGGCTCGGCTACGTTCCGGAGGAACCAAACCTTTATGGGTATCTCACCGGGCTCGAATATCTACAGCTGGCCGGCGGGCTGCGGGGCCTCCCTGAAAAGCACGTGGATGAGCGAGCGAATCAGCTGCTGGAACTGCTCTCGCTGCGCGACTCCCGCTGGGCGCCAATCTCTGCTTACTCCAAAGGGATGAAGCAGCGCGTTCTCATCGCCGCCGCCCTGCTGCACGATCCCGATCTGCTTATATTCGATGAAGCACAATCCGGGCTCGATATCGCCAACGCACTCCTGTTCCGGCACCTTCTGCACGCGCTCGCCGCCCGGGGCAAAGCCGTACTCTACATTTCCCACGTCCTCGAGTTTGTCGAGAAGGTCTGCGAGCACATTATTGTCATCTACAAAGGCCGCATTGTGGCGGATGATTCCGTAGGAGGCCTTCGCAAGCTGATGCAGTTGCCTAACCTGGAAGAGATCTTCGCCCAGCTGGTTCATCAGGGCGACATGGAATCCCGCGCCCGCGACATCGCGGAGCTCATCTCCAAAAGGCCATGACACCCTTCCGCCGGCTGCTCCACCTGTTTCAGGCCCGGTTCTTCGAAGATGACTCGGCTTCGCCCGACGGAGGATTCGAGACGAATATCTATCAGGTGCTTGGCTTCCTCGCCACACCGGGCTTATTCACTACGTATCTGTTCATGCCGTGGTACTTCGAGCTTGCCACGAAGCCGCTCAATCCCGCGGGCCACTGGGCTCTCCGTATTTTTCGTCTGTTCTATCCCGCATTTTCCTTTGCGGTGGTTGGCTTCGCTACTTTCTTCCAGTGGGACAAGCTTTTTCCGGACCGCCGCGACTTCCTGATTCTCGGCTCTTTCCCGCTGCGGCTGCGTACCGTTCTGGCTGCTAAGGTCGCGGCGCTGTGCCTGTTCCTGCTGATACTGATCGCCGCCATCAACTTTTTCCCGAACCTGCTGGCTCCGCTGCTATCCGTAGCGATCCCTGAGGTGCGCAGAGCCGGCTACCTGCGACTGGCGGGTTCTCAGATCGGCGCCACGGCAGGGGCATCGCTGTTCGCCTTCTTTGCCGTCGCCGCGTTCCAGGGAGTACTGATCAACGTGACCAGCCCCCGCATTTTCCGCCGGATCTCACCGTGGATTCAGGGGGCAGGGATGAGCAT
>JAUZEU010000540.1 GCA_030838885.1 Bryobacterales bacterium
TCTCTTTTTACACTGAAAGCAGTGCCGATCAATCGGGAACAACTGCCGGACGACGCGAAAGTATTGCGCCGCATGGTGCTCGATCTGATTGCTCAGCTGGACGCCGAACAGGCGCGCCGGATCAAAAGTAAGCCTTCGGTGAACTCCTCTGGCGGATGAAGTCCTGAAGGTCCGATAGTGGGATGGATGAGTGCACTTTCGACGCGGCAAAAGTGGATGGATCTGATCCGGCAACACGAGCAGAGCGGAGCGGCGGTGAAGGTATTCTGCCGGGACCGCGGCGTCAGCGAGCCGTCCTTCTATAGCTGGCGGAAGCGCCTGGCTACAAGCCAGCCGGTGCGGTTCGCTCTGGTGGAAACCAGCGGGTCAGCCATGAAGGATCATGCTCCAGTGGAACTGATCCTCGCCTCAGGCGACAGGCTTCGAATTGCGCCTGGCACCGATATTTCAACCCTGCGAACCGTGCTGAGTGTGTTGCGGGAACGTGCATGATGCACCTGCCGGCCAGTGTGCGCGTCTACCTGTGCACGTCGGCCTGCGATATGAGGAAGAGCTTTGACGGCCTGCACGCCCTGGTCACGCAGTCCATGGAGCTGGATGCGTTCGCCGGCCACCTGTTCGTCTTCTCCAACCGGCGGCGCGACCGGATCAAGACTCCTGTACTGGGATCGCGACGGGTTTGCGGTCTGGGCGAAGAGACTGGAAGAAGGCACCTATGCGATGCCGTTCGGCGAGTCCGCGGAGACGCGGCGCGAGATCACCGCCGCCGAGTTGGGCGCCCTTCTTTCGGGCATCGATTTGAGCCAGGCGAAGCGCCGGAAACGATATCGCCTGAAGAGTGCGGAGGTCGCATAAATATTGGCGATTTTTGCCTTTTTACCTGGCGTTTTGGCCTTTCTTTTTTTACACTGAAAGCAGTGCCGATCAATCGGGAACAACTGCCAGACGACGCGAAAATATTGCGCCGCATGGTGCTCGATCTGATTGCCCAGCTGGACGCCGAACAGGCGCGCCGGATTAAAACGGAGAACCTGCTTCGCCAGTTGCTCGCGGCAAAGAGCGGGCGCCGCAGCGAGCAGATTACCGACGAGCAACTGGCGCTGTTCGAGGCGGAACTCAAAGCCCAGGGTGTGAATGTCGAAGACCTGTCGAAGGGGAACGATAGCGGAACCGGCCCCGACGATCCGGATCCGCCGGCGCAGGGCAGTGCAGCGACGGCATCGCGCGGCCGCCGCCCTTTACCCGCACACCTGAAGCGCGAGCGCATCGTGCATGACCTTGCCGAAACCGAAAAGCACTGCACCGCCTGCGCGCAGGACCTGCGCCCGTTTGGCGAAGAGACCAGCGAGCGCTACGAATATATTCCGGCGCAGCTGATCGTGATTGAGGACGTTTGCAGGAAGTATGCCTGCGCCTGCACGGTGAAGACGGCGGGCAAGCCCTCGCAGCCGATCGAAAAGAGCACGGCGGGAGCCGGGTTGCTGACGCAGGTGATCGTGTCGAAGTTTGCCGATCATCTTCCACTGCACCGGCAGGCGAAGATTTTCCGGCGCTTCGGCGTGGAACTGAGTGACCAGACCATGTGCGGCTGGATGCGCCAGTGCGCGGAACTGCTGAATCCTCTGTATAAAAAGCTGAAGAATTTTGTACTGGCTTCGAAGGTGGTCGGAACTGATGACACACCGGTGAAAGTGCTGGACCGGAAGTTGCCGCAGACACGAAAAGGACGGATCTGGCCGTATGTCGGAGACCGGGACCATCCGGCAGTCATTTACGATTACACGCCGACCCGGGAACGGGCCGGACCGGAAGAGTTTCTGAAAGACTACCGGGGACATCTGCAGGCCGATGCCTATGTGGCTTACGACAGCTTTTTTACCAACCCGGAACGCGGACTGGTAGAGGTCGGCTGTATGGCGCACGCCAGGCGCCACTTTCACAATGCGCTCGAGAAGGACCAGGCGCGCATGGGTGGAGTACTGGCGATGATCGCCCATCTTTACGGAGTGGAAAAGATGGCGCGGAAGGGCGGACTGCGCGGAGAAAAATTGCGTCTGGTGAGGGAACATGGCGCCCGCCCCATGCTCAACCAACTGCATGCTTATCTGCTGATTATTCGCGGGCAGGTGCTGCCGAAGAGCGCGTCGGGACAGGCGATTGCCTACACGCTGAAGAACTGGACGGCATTGACGCGGTACTGCGGCAATGGAGACCTGGCCATCGACAACAATGGCACGGAAAGGTCGTTGCGGTGCTTCGCGGTCGGACGAAACAACTGGACGTTCTTCGGGAGCGATACCGGGGGCAGAACAGCAGCTGTCCTGCGCAGCTTTGTAACTTCCTGCGAAATGGTAAAGATCGATCCGTTTGTATGGTTCCGCGACGTGCTCAGCCGCATCGCTGAACATCCGATGAACCGACTTGATGACCTGCTGCCTCATCGCTGGGCTCTGGCATCCCGGTAAGACAGATCTCATCCATCCCACTATCGGACCTTCAGGAGTTCATCCGCCAGAGGGGTTCACCGAAGGCTTACCCTGTTGTAGCATCGTGCTGTTCGAGTAATATTCGAAACTCTGATGGAATGCAAAGAGAACAATGTAAACCAGGCACGCCATCCAACGATTTGCGTACGGCCTGAATCAGTTCATGCGGTGCATGGGGGAACGTAGAAGATTCATGCCTTCAGATGTTTGCAGATATTGGTTAAGCTTCAAGAGTTCTGCAAAATGTGTGGGCTACGCGGGATTATGCCCGGATATGGGACGGGAGTCGCTGCGATCATGATGACGCCCAGTTTCCGAGGCAGGTCAAATGAAAGGAATCTCCAGTTATGAATGGACCGGTTTCGCCGGGCAGGTCAGCGCGAGCTGGAAGAAGAGAACCTAGTGACAACGCGAGGGCCGTTAGGTTAGGTTGTGTCGGCCGTCTTATTAACAGTCTTTTTGTCCATTACGGACGAACGCCTTCGTGTAAGTACACGGACCTTGGAGGATCATCCGCGAAGCCCTGCCCGGGTTGTGAGCCGCATAGACGGAATCGTACGAGGCGGTAAATTCACCATTGCATCTGAGCACTTTCTGACGTATTCTGCCGTTGGGTGGAAAGGAGAACGACTTGAATGAGCTCTATTAAACCGTTCAAAGAAAAAGAAGCCCAGTTCGACAAAGTACTGAAGGAAAAACCCGAGAAGCTCGAGAAACACGAGAAAAACGAGAAGGTAGAAAAGGACAAGCACGAGAAGATTGAGGCCAAGGAACAGAAGGACCACAAAGACACAATCAAGGAGAAGTCTGAGAAATTAGAGAAGCACGAAAAACAGGAAAAGCACGAGAAGCAGGAGAAGCACGAAAAGCCGGAGATCAAGGAGACCATCAAGCCCGAGAAGGAGAAGGACTTCGATAAAGCTGCGCAGATAGAGAAAGCTACTCCTGAACTCTTTGCTGCTGCCGCTCAGGCCCAGGAGGCCGCGCTCGCGGCGCAAACCGCTGGGGCGGGCCCTGCTGCTCCAAAAACGTTGGAGAAGTTGAAACCCGAAAAGGAGAAACTCGAAAAGCTCGAGAAAGTCGAGGAACCCGAGAAGAAAGTCGAGAAACCCGAGAAGTTAGAAAAGCACGAAAAGGCTGAGAAACCCGAGAAGTTAGAAAAGCACGAAAAGGCTGAGAAGCACGAGAAGCTTGAGAAGCACGAGAAGCTTGAGAAGCACGAGAAAGCCGAGAAAGACAAACACGAGAAGGTCGAGTTCAAAGAACACAAGATCGAAAAATTCGAGCACAAAGAAGTCGAAAAGATTCAAAAGGATATCGAGAAAGTACAAAAGGACATCGAGAAGATCCAGCCCGATAAACTCGCCGAAACAGGTGCCGGTATTGGCCCCGATCCTGCTTCCCTGAGCGAGCGGCTCGCGAACGTCGAATCGGCGATGTCGCAGCTCATGCACTTCATTCCTGCCCACATGCGTCCTGATTTAAGCGGCGGCGCCCTGACCCAGGAACCCGATGTGTCAAAGACAGGGGAACCCTCAACGCCTTCGGGTGAAACACCTGCTCCGCCGGAGGATAAACGAACCGAACCTCCGCCGGTTGCACCACCGGAAAAGTCCAAGAAGTAGATGCCTCCACGGGAGGCCGCCCCTCGCGGTCTCCCCACGCGCACAGAAAAGGTACCCAAATTGTGGTTGATAATCGCCCCCTCGACTGACACCTCCGCGCTGTGGGCCTTCGACGGTTTGAAAGCAGCGGGACTCGCGCCGCTCGAATTCGTGAGTGCAGAGGCCCTTGGTTCGGCCCGCTACTGGGAGCATCGCCTGGGAACAGGGGGCGTCAGCGTGAAATTCGTGCTCGAAGATGGCCGCACGTTTTGCAACAGCCGGGTTCGCGGCGTCCTCAACCGCTTGGTCTCAGCCCCGCTCGAGTCCGTGGCTTGTGCCGCCCGATGTGATCGGGACTATGCCGTCCACGAAACGTTGGCGTTGTACCTGAGTTGGATGCACTCCCTTCCCGGACCGCTGCTTAATCGCCCTACGCCGCAAGGGTTATGTGGACGTTGGCGGCACTCGTCCGAATGGGTATGGCTTGCCGGCCGAGCAGGCCTACGCGTCGAGACTTACCGGCAGCGGGGCTCCGACCCCGTCGACCTCGGCTATAAATCATTGGCTCCGTGCAACAAGCCGGTGCTCAGCGCCATCGTTTGCGGACGACAGGTATTTGGCGCGCAGTTTCCGCCTGACGTTCAAGCGGGCTGCATCCGCCTCGCCGAGCTTTCCGAGACCGATCTGCTTGGCATCGAGTTCTACAGTGGTCCCCGGCACGCGTGGACCTTCGCCCATGCCACGCCTCTGCCGGATCTTCGCATTGGAGGCTGGGCCCTTATCCAGTGCTTTGCTCGAGGTTTGCGAAACGGCACGCCTGAGCAGGAGGTTGCAACAGCATGATTCTTCTGCTGGGAATCCCCTCTGAAAGTCCGATGCGCCTCGTGCGCGAGCGGCTCGAGCAGATGGGTGAGCCGTTCCTCATGTTCAACCAGCGCCAGTTTGCAACCGCCGAGATAAGCTTTGATATTTCCGGTGGCTCCGTTACTGGCGAGTTGCAGTTTGCCGGGCGAACATACCGGCTGGAGGAGTTCCGAGGAGTCTACACTCGTTTGATGGACGACAGGAACTTGCCGGAGTTAAAGAACGAGCCGCCTGATTCTCCCCTGCGGCAATATTGCCGCTCGCTTCACGAGGCAATCTCGAGATGGTTCGAGATTGCACCCGGGCAGATCGTCAATCGCTCGGCTCCGCAGGGCTCGAACTTCTCCAAGCCCTATCAGGCACAGCTGATTCGGGAGCACGGCCTCCTCGTCCCTGAAACGCTGATTACGAATGACCCAGCATTGGTCCTCGAGTTCCGCGAACGGCACGGCCGCATCATCTACAAATCAATAAGCGGAATTCGGTCCATTGTCCAGACGCTCGAACATTCCGACTTGGAACGGCTGGAGAATATCCGGTGGTGTCCTACTCAGTTCCAGGCATTCGTTGAAGGGACGGATATACGTGTCCATACGGTCGGAGATGAAGTATTTCCGACAGCGATTGCTTCCGCGGCAACGGACTACCGGTATGCTGCGCGCCAGGCGGATGAGCCGGCTGCTCTGCGCGAAGTCGAACTGAGTGACGACTTAACGGAACGCTGTATTAGCCTCTCGCGCTCATTGGGTCTGGCCTTTGCGGGTATCGATCTGAAAGTCACGCCCGATGACAAAGTCTACTGCTTCGAGGTGAACCCGTGTCCGGCCTTTAGCTACTACGAATCGAACACCGGGCAACCTATTTCCGCGGCAGTAGCACGCTATTTGGCTGACCGTCGCGGCAAAGCGTCAGAGTAAGAAGTAACCAATTGGCGAGTTCCTCATCATGGTTCGATGGATGAGGCTGATGGCCGTTTCAAAAGACCATGTGCGTGCACGTGGCCCACACTGCAAAGCTGTTTTCAACTGGTGTGCTTCGGCAAAGCTGCGTAACGTGGGTTGACGGACGACCTGGAGGGTCGGAAAATATTATCCGGCTGACTTTACGCGGATGAACAGCTTGTCCCATTTGTAATGCTTGCCTGATTTGGTGAGGCGGCCGCCGGGAAACGTCTGGTTCAACAGTTCAAGATCAGAGGCCAGATCGGTTCGATCCATCGCCAGTTGGGAAGTTTCTGACTGCTGGCCCAGCGATCTGATGGTGAAGAGTTTGGCGATGCCGTTGTGAACCCCTTAGTCGTGAGGTTCGACGATCCGTTCCTTGCCCTGATAGCGAAGGCGCAGGAGGCGTTGCTGCTCGATGGCAGTCCAGAGCAGAGGATCGACGTTCACTTCGGGTTCGGGTAACATAGGCGCTCCCGACTTTCTAAAACCACGCTATGGCCGCGGACGAGAGACAGGATTTGCAAGGATGCGGCGCACCGACTTATCCGAGTTACGGAGGTGCTCGCGCCACCCCTTTAAATGCCGGGCAGCAATCGCCGGCGTTAAGCCGTTCACAAGACCTCAACTGAGCTCTATCAACCTGCCGGGTGTGGTACCGGAATAGGGTGCCAGCCGTGCCTGTCGCGTAGCATCTAAATATGGAAAGTTTGTCTTCATGGCCCTGCTCTGCCACTTAAAGGCGACACCGGGGTGATGGCATGGCACCTGAATCTGGTCCTGAAAGAATGCTCTGGAACGGACGTCAGGCCACCTATCTTGCTCCAGTCGCTGAGCCTTGCCGGTATCCCCGTCGTAAAGTTGCATTTAAAACCGGTACGAAGCCAGCGCTAAATTCTGTGTCGGGTTTAAGGGCAAGATATCCAGATTTAAGGGTTATAAAGATGGCATTGAAATATGGCAACGTGTTGAAAACAGGCACACGAAAATTCCATATTCAACTGCTGCGCGACAGCAGCCACTACACTTGAGGAACGAATGACAAAAGCACAACTGACTGAGGCGGTATCGGCGAAAACGGGTCACGGAAAAGCAGAGGTAGAAGCCGTGATGGATGCGGCGCTGGCGATCATCGCGGACACGCTGCAGGGGAATGAGCGGGTGGATCGGCGGGGATTCGGCAGCTTCGTCGTGAAGGAGAAGAAGGCGCGGCAGGGACGGAATCCGCGCACCGGAGAAACCATCGCGATCGCGGCGAAGCGGGACGCCGGCTTTAAACCCGGCAAGGAGCTGACGGAAAAGATAGGGCAGCTGCAGGCAACCGGACAGCCTGCCTGAAGCACCTGCCTGGCGTTCGGATGTGCCGCCTGCGAGGCTGATTGGCGGACCGGAGTCATCGGCGGAGATCTCGCCGTCTCTCCTGGTCTGCCGTCCGGCGGATAACCCCACCCCGCAGCAAATTCTGCGGGCGATGCCGGTCCGTTTCCGGCAATGGGTGGGGGTTTGCATCTTCCGATGCAAACCTGCCCGGCTGCGTTTTTGGAGGGCGCCCGCCTGCGGGAGGAGCCAAAACCCCGAAGGGGCCCGCCCTTGATCACGCAGGGGCAGAGCCCCGCAGGTCCCTGGTTGTCCGACTGGGTGCCACGATTTAGAGTGGGAATGTTTCGGTCCCAGCCTGGACTTGCTGTTCGTGACAGAAAAGCTTATTTCATTTACGCTGGAAAGAGACGAAGGAAAACAAGGCGATGACCATGATCGAACTTCCCGATGAACAAGCGGCGGCGTTGAACGCCAGAGCTGCTTCTATGGGCCTTTCCCTTAAGGGCTGGCTCGAAACTCTCGCTAAAGAAGCGCCGGCGGCAGGCGGTGCAAAGCCTTTCAAAACGGGCCGGGGATCACTCGCCAGGTATGGCCCGGCTCCGTCTCTCGAAGACATCGCGGAAAACCGCCGCGACATGTTCAGCGGCTTCGCCAAAGATTTTTAATGATTGTCGGCGTGGCTGATACCCACACGGCTCTCTGGCTGCTTTTTGATGACAAGCGACTCTCGAAGGCCGCAGGAGATTTCATCGAGAATGCCGCCGCACAGCGGCGCAGCATTGCGGTTTCAGCCATAACAGTAGCCGAGGTTGTTTATCTCGTTGAGAAGGGCCGAGTGCCGGCGAATGCCTATCAGGTCCTCAGAGACGCGCTGGCTGATCCGGAACACGTTCTAACGGATGCGCCGTTTACAGCGGAGATCGTCGAGTCCCTGCGTAAAATCCTCAGAACGGCTGTCCCCGACATGCCTGACCGTATCATTGCCGCGACCTCCCTGCATTTGGGCGTGCCGCTCATTTCTTGCGACGGACAGATTCAGGCCGCGAACTTGCCAATTATCTGGTAAGCCGGTTAGGCCGGCCGTTCGGGCTTCTTGATGGGGAGAACAGGCAT
Source organism: Bryobacterales bacterium (assembly GCA_030838885.1). GTDB lineage: Bacteria > Acidobacteriota > Terriglobia > Bryobacterales > Bryobacteraceae > BOG-234. The sequence continues at coordinate 8,329 of JAUZEU010000540.1, forward strand.
AGGCGTTGTAATGCACGCGGTGATCCCGGGCCTCGCTATCGGAATGGCAGTAAAGGCCGCACTGGAAGGGGCAAGCAAGGGTCTAATTCTTTGTAAATCGGGCTCTTCCTCAGGTTTGGTGCAGGTGTCAGGCGGAACTCGTTTATTTTGAACTAAATACGCTCAAACGAGAGTGAAGCTAAGGTTCTCCTGATGTCAGGACACCGCATCTGATTGACATTGAAGCATTTAAGCAGCGCTGGGAAGTCTGAGCTGCACCGAGATTGAGGAAGATCCCAATAAACCGAGCTCAAAAAGGTCGCAGGAAGTTCTGTCTCAAAATCCGCGATGATTGTACCGTTGGGAATAGCTCCCGAACCGGAACAAATGCGCGCCCGGTTTCAACAGCGCGCCGCGTCTTCAGCGATAAAACGGCGATCAGATCAAGCTGTTTCTCAATCATGTCCCACAGTTCAAGCCCATCGAGGCAGATTATACGCGTGGCGTCACCTCGCGCGAATGCCTCCAGCCCATCTCTACTGAAACCAGAGTAGGCTGACGTAAAGCCCCCTTGACCATCTAGCTTTCGTTCGCACACCCCCGGCAAAGGCTTGTAATTCGCGGCTTCCGATCTGTGTATCTTGCCATTTCGCCTCAACCAGGTAGGTCTCACTGGCATGATGAAAGCTTCCGTCGATTTGCTCGCCTACGAGGCCCTCGGTGATCACCCCAAAGGGTCTTCCGCAGTTTTGGTGGTGTGGCGCTGGATCAAAATCGCGGATTCCCGCATGCCCGCGGCTTTTCTGGCATTTAAAGCTAAAGCGCGGACAGATGGTGTCCTCCGGCATCTAAATCGCGGACAAAGCAGCTTTTTATACCCGCGCGGGTGTCCGGAATGATGGGCGATGCCTGGGTTAACGCTAAGGCCATAAACCGAAACGATTTCCGCGCGGCTGCAGCACGGTGACGGGTTGATATCCAAGCCGATAAGGCGTGTATGGCCAGCGCTTCCTCCTTAGATGTTAAAGTCCTGACAGGAAACTTCGACGGAGCGCCAGCGGCCACCGGACACTCGTCCGCTCTATTGTGCTCCCTTCGTACTCCGCGCGAATGTGACATTTAAATCGCGGACGAATTTCAGGCTCCGCTCTGTCCGCGATTTGAGTACAGCAATCCGCGGCGGTTAAACGCCAATGACGTTTGGATTAAAATCGCGGAACATCGTTCATTTTCAGTACGTGTCTGTCCGCGATTTTGATCCAGCGCGACACCTGCCCGATCCGTTCCTTCCGAGCCTGGAAGCTGGCCTCGGGGATCACGGAAGGCGCCGTGTTCCGCGGCATCAACAACCGCGGCCAGCTCGCCAGCCCGCGGCTCGATTCGAATTCGGTGGCGCGAATCGTCAAGCGGGCCTGCCGCCGGGCAGGGCTCGATCCCGCGCCTTACGCCGGCCACTCTTTACGCGCCGGCTTCTGCACCCAGGCATATCTGAACGGCGTCCCCGAGCTCTCTATCATGCGCCAGTCCCGCCACCAGTCTCTCGATACCGTACGAAAATACATCCGGGACCGGTCGCTCTTCCGCGACAACCCCGCTGCGAAGCTGGGACTTTAGTATGAAGCATCGCTGTCTGGTTCCCGGATCAGAGGATCAGAAGCTACTTGCCATACTTTAAGAAAAGGACTAAACGAATAAGACTTAGTCCATGCATACCGTGAATATCCACGAGGCCAAAACCCAACTTTCCCGACTCGTCGATCAGGCGGCCAGAGGCGAGCCGTTTGTGATTGCTAAAGCAGGCAAACCTCTCGTCAAAGTCATGCCCCTGGACACACCGACCGCGGGGCAAGGTGCAACGGCTCGGCTTTCTGGCGGTCTATGTCGAAGTACCCGACGATTTCGACGGGATGGGACGTACCGCGATCGGGCAGCTGTTTTTCGTCTTCGGCGGCCCTTCCCATTTTGTCGAAAGTTCCTCCCGCCGGATGCCCCGGAAACCCGCGCCAAACGGGCCGGGGCCTTTTCTACTTTCTACAAAATGGACTCTTTTGTCGAGAGACACACAGAAAGAACTGCAAAGCACTGATGCCCGAGCAATGCTACACTTCCTACGACCGAAGGCAATTTCTGGAGTGCGGCATAAATCGAAGTAGGAGTTGGACGCGTGGAACCGATTACGACAGCGATCATAAGTGCTCTTTCCACAGGCGCAGCACTTGGAAGTAAAGAGATCACCACCCATGCTCTTAAGGACGCTTACGCTGGTTTGAAAGGCTGGATCAAGAGCCACTATCCGGGCGTGAGTATCGAGCAGTTAGAGAAACAACCGACTTCCAAAGCGCGCCAGGAGGTCGGAGAAGAGCTCGAGCGCAAGGGTGCCTCTGGGGATACCGAACTCGTAAAGCTGGCGCAAACCGTCGTGGAGCTCATTCAGAAACAGGCTCCAAACGTTGCACGCGCGATAGGTGTCGATCTGGGCGAGCTCGATCAGGCGAATGTGACATTCGGGAATGTGCTTGCGGGAAGAGACGCGACGGGGGTCAAGATCGACAAGGTGAAAGGCGGCACGCTGTCCTTTCAAGATGTGACTGCTGCGGGCCGCCCGGAAAGGGACCCGTCAAAAAAACAGTAGCGCCACCGGTAATAGCTGCCCCGATCGTTGGCGTATGGTTCGGCTCCCTCAAGGGCAGCAAGGTCTCTATTGGATCGATCCAAGTCGGCCCGATGGCGGCCGAGATCATCACGGCATACCAGAGTGGTGTGGATAAGAGCGCTGCCGAGGTTCGTGAACTCAGCGGCAAGCTTGGCATCGCGGAATCAGCAATTGCTGGCTTTCTCGAAACGATGCATGAGGCGGAGGTGCCGCTCGAGCAAGTTGCTACGAAATTTCAAGAGTTGACCCTTCGGTACCAGCATTTGCTCGACGGTGTGCGGACGTTGCAATCCGATGATCCCGAGGTGCAGCAGCTCAAGGTCGACGCGGCTGCCGCGGTTGAGGGCGGTCCGCCATCCTACGACCGAGCGGAAGAGCTCCTGAAACAGGCGGAGAGCATCGATCGCGAAGCAACGGAGCGCCTCGAGGCTGCCCTTAAAAAACGAGGCCTGAATGCAGCCGCGACACGTGGACAACGCGGTGAATTGAGTTTGCTGCGGCTGGATTATAAGTCTGCCATAGAGCACTTCAACGAGGCCTTCAAGATCACGCCGCCGTCGCATCCGGAGGTGCGCGTCCGATACCGTTGGGCCTATGCGGGTGCGCTTTATGAGTACGGTAAGGATCGAGGCATTAATCCCGCACTCAAGGAAGTCATCGATGTATGGAAGTCGCTGGCTCAGGAACTTCCGCGCGAGCGCGGCCCGCTGGACTGGGCGATGACCCAGAACAATCTCGGCAATGCGCTGTGGACACTGGGTGAACGCGAGGCAGGGACAGCGCGGCTGGAAGAGGCGGTGGAGGCCTGCCGCAATGCGCTGCTGGAGTATACGCGCGAGCGCG
>JAUZEU010000565.1 GCA_030838885.1 Bryobacterales bacterium
CGCCAGGCCCTCCATATATGCCGCGAAGCGCTTCTCCCGTGGGCCTGGCGCGGAGAGGCGTGAACCCATAAAACAATTCTACAGCAATTTGTTTCTTACTAACACAGTAAAACTAGTGCACCCTTCGCCCACATCTGCCCGAAGCCGACAAAAGGGATCCGGCAAGTCAACGCGATTCGAGGAATAACCACAGGGCGGGGCCTGCGGGCCGAGAAAAAACTGGCTGCGAAAAGAAAGATGGGGCGGAGTCGGGCAACATCGCTGAAACCCGTGTGTGCCAAGGGTCCCGTGTGCGTTCACTTATCGTTCGGAACCAGATTTACCCACAAATTCCCCGGACGAGGCTTAAAGATACGTCGGATTCCGTTCACTGCCCACATACAAGTCCAGGGCTCCGCGAGTAACCTCGAAGGGCCCAGTAAATGCAAGCTGACACTGCAGCGGCTGCCTGGCCTGGCTTCACCATTCTGTGATGTCTTGAGCTCTGGATGCGACTCATCTCAATGCAGCCAACCGTATTATACGGTCGCATATAGTGCCCAAGCTTTGGATGTGCTCCTCACGTGACGATCCACTGGCAAGTGCCAATGGGGCGGCTCAGAAGGTGACAGGGTCGTCACTGGACAAAGCCGCATCTTGTTGCAACACCAAGACTGACGTTCTGGCAAAGCAAATGCCTGTTAGTCAGGCATACCAAATCAGGAAATCCGGGATGACCTGGATAAAACAAGGAGCATTATCATGTTTGGAAAGAAAGTCGTTCTCCCGCTTGTAGTGGGAACTATCATTATGTCGTTGCCGGTGTTCGCGCAAGTGGAGAATCCGGCCTATAAGAATGAAGGGAGCGTTCAGGCATTCGGAAGCTTTGTCAAGTCCACCAACAACAACGGCGTGGACCAAAGCGCGACCAACAGCGGAGGCGTACTCGCCAGCTATCGATTCTTCTTCAATTCGCACCATGGTGTCGAAGCGAACTACGGTTATGCGCTCAACACGCAGAACTTCTTTTCATCAAGCGGCGCGCTGGGCGTGAAGGCATATTCGCACGAAGTGTCCGGGGCGTATGTGTTTCGGCTTTCAACGAAGACGCGATTCAAACCGTTTGTGCTTGCGGGCGCGGGCGCGCTGGTATTTGATCCGAAGGACGTCTAGGGGGCCGGTTCCCAGACGCGTGCCGCTTTCCTCTACGGCGGTGGCGCCGACTTCAACGTCTCGCGCCACGTTTTCATGCGTGCCGAATACCGCGGCTTCGTCTACAATTCGCCAACCTGGGATCTGACCAGCCTGGCCGGCACGGATCGCATTACGCACCGCGCAGAGCCGTCGATCGGATTCGGCTATCGTTTTTAACGCAACCGATTACCTCAGCGGGAAATCTGTAGAAGCGGGCGGGACTGAACGAAATTCTGCCCGCCGCACCGGCTTCCACCCTGCGGAACCACGCTGCAGCCGGTGTGTTCACTGTCGGAGCCGAAGGAGAAATCAATGTTGACCTATTTCATGCACCCTGGATCAACCGCGTTCTGTTGCGCAGTTGCAAGTGTCCAGGTGGCGGGCTTTGCATCGACGCTTAGGCAGGACTCGCGGGACGCATTGTCCTATCAGCACAAGCAGGGCGCAAGACGTTCCGCCGTCGGTGCCCTTAATGGAAAGAATCGGTGAGTTCAATGTGGTTACGAATGGGCTCTCGGCCGAATTTTGCCGCTGGGAACCCCATCTATGAAGTATTCGGCCTGAGTGGACGGGCTACCGTTGATCCGGGAATCGGTGGACTGACCTTCCTGTGCGGAGGCACCGTTCACGTTGGCCATCAGTCCTGCAAAAGCAATCGCATTCTGTCGTATTCCAGGAGTTGCTGGATGCGCTGGTTATCAAGAACCACGCCCGACTGAGCATTGTCGGCTCGGAGTAGCGAAGTCTGTTCCGTGACGGTCACGTCCTGCGTCGACGCACCCACCTCCAGAACGAGGTTGATGTCTACATGATCTCCGACCTGAAGGACAACTCCGTTTCGTTCAAAATTCCTGAAGCCGGCGCGTTGCACGGTAATCGCGTAGTTACCCGGATCAGATTTTGTGAAGGTGTAATAACCCTAGGTCTTCTGTCCCAGAAGTTTGTAAACTAATTCGCCGTGCCTGCGTCTACGACTATGGAGGTCCTGAATGCGGACGGGACGACCGAAACAACCACTGGTATTGACCGAAGAAGAGCATGAGCGCCTGCAGTCGTTAGCGCACAGGGCGCGAAGTCAGCCTTTGCTGGCGCGGCGCGCCCGAATTGTCATGGTATGCGGCGAAGGTCTGGCCAACACTGCCGTGGCGAAGAAGGTTCGTTGTTCGCCGGCATGGTGGTCAAATGGCGCAGCCGGTTTCTGAAGGCGCGCCTCGAAGGTCTGTATGATGAGCCGCGGCCCGGGGCACCCCGCAAAGTCGGCGATGAGGACGTGGAGCGGGTAGTCATTCAGACTTTGGAAAGTACACCACGGGGGGAAACCCACTGGAGCACGCGCGGAATGGCAAAGGCGAGTGGACTGAGCCGGATGACTGTCTGTCGCATCTAGTTCTCTGACCGCATAGAGCGGTTCTAATAATACAATTCCAATCGCCGCAAATCACTGACGGATCTGCTCGGCGGGCAGGTCGGCGGGGAAGTCTGGAGCCGATTCACGATTCATTACACGCCGACTCACGGGAGCTGGCTGAATCAGGCCGAAATCGAGATTGGCCTTCTCTCACGGCAATGTCTGGGTAAACGCCGAATTCCTGACCTGGAGAGCCTCTGCAGGGAGGTCCGCGCCTGGAACAGGGCAATGAATCGTCGCCGAACCCGGATCAACTGGAGGTTCGGCCGAAAAGCAGCACGAAGGCGGTTCGGCTAGAAAAGGAAATATTTCATGCGGTCAGAGAACTAGCATGCCTTTGGTTTACAACCGCACCGTGCGGACACGTTCAAACTGTCGCCGGATCCGTTGCTGATCGGGAAGGTGAGAGACATCGTGGGCCTGTGTTTGAATCCACCCGATCACGCCCTGGTACTGGGCGTCGATGAGAAGAGTCAGATCCAGGCGCTCGACCGGACCCAGCCATTGCTGCCTTTGCAGCCGGGACAGGTGGAGCGCGGGACGCATGATTACAAGCGCAACGGAACTACTTCCTTGTTTGCCGCTCTGGAACTGAAGACCAGTCGGGTGATCAGCCAGTTCCACAGGCGCCATCGCTCAGTAGAGTTTCACAGGTTTCTGGACGTCATTGAGGCAAATGTGCCGGTCGACATGGATGTCCATCTCATTGTTGACAACTACGGAACTCACAAGACGGCAATCATCCGGAAGTGGCTGGCGAAACGCCCGCGGTTCCATATTCATTTCACGCCAACCCACGGTTCGTGGCTCAACCTTGTGGAACGATGGTTTGCCGAACTCACCAACAAACGGATTCGGCGCGGCGCTTTCCCAAGCGTCAGAAAACTGGAAGCGGCGATTCTCGAGTATATCGACGTCCACAATGAAGAATCCAAACCTTTTGTGTGGACCAGGACGGCGGATCTGTCAACGCAAAATAGAAATTTCTAAAACGTGCAAAGTAAGAAGTTCCTGTTCCTACTGATCTCTGCCCATGTTCAAACTACCGCGCGGGGGATGCACAAGGGGGCGGAGCTCCTCTTGTGGGGGGAGCCGGTGTAACCGGCGTGGGGGGAACCCGCCCGCCCCGGCTTTCCCGGAGGGAAACGGGAAAGGGGGA
>JAUZEU010000591.1 GCA_030838885.1 Bryobacterales bacterium
TGCAGGACACGTTTTGGCTCGAAGGACACCACCTGCTCCGGACCCACACGTCACCTGTGCAGGTGCGCGGTATGGAGGAGTTGGGGCCTCCGCTCCGCATGATCGCGCCGGGCCGTGTGTTTCGGAATGAGTCGGTAGACGCTTCGCACGAACACACGTTTTACCAACTGGAAGGGATGATGATCGACCGGAATGTCTCGGTCGGCAACCTGATCTACTTCATGAAGACGCTGCTCACCGCGATCTTCAAACGTGAGGTAACCGTTCGGTTGCGCCCGGGATTTTTCCCGTTCGTCGAGCCCGGTTTTGAGCTGGATATTCAGTGTCTGATCTGTGACGGCATCGGGTGTCCGGTCTGCAAGCACAGTGGCTGGGTGGAACTGCTGCCCTGCGGCCTTGTGAACCCGCATGTGCTTCGGATGAGCGGTATCAACCCGAACGAGTGGAACGGTTTCGCCTTCGGCCTGGGCCTGACCCGTCTGGTGATGATGCGGTACGCCATTGACGATATCCGCTGGTTGCAGAGCGGCGACCTCCGCTTCCTGAGGCAGTTTTAAATGAAGTTTTCCTATAACTGGATCCGTGAATTCATCCCTGCTCTGGATGTGTCGCCAGAGTCGTTGGAGCGGCAGATCACGATGAAGACAGCGGAATGCGAGGGTGTGGAGTCCTTCGGAAACATGCTCACCGGTGCCGTAATTGCGACCGTTGAGTCAGTGGAGCCTATCGAGGGCGGGCACAACGTGAAAGCCACGGTCGATGCCGGGCGCTATGGGCGCAAGACTGTGGTGTGCGGCGCTTCCAACTGCCGCGCCGGCATTACTACCGTGTATGTGCCGCTGGGCGTGAAGAAGGTGTCGGGCGTTCTCAGCGACGGGATGCTGGCCAGCGCTGCGGAACTCGAAATCAACAAGGACCACGGCGGGATTCTCGAACTGGACGGCACCCAGGAACTGCCCCCTTCCGATTACATTATTGAGATTGATAACAAATCCATCACGCATCGTCCGGATTTGTGGGGCCACCACGGGATGGCCCGCGAAGTAGCGGCGATAACCGGCAGCGACCTTCAGGACCGAGTGGATCTGGCGCTTCTTCCCCCGCCGGGCGGGCCGATACAGGTCAGGATTGAAGACCTGAACCTCTGTCCGCGCTACTCCGCGCTTGTGTTTGAGAACGTCACGGTTCAGCCCTCGCCGCTGTGGCTGCAGGCCCGATTGACTGCTGTCGGTCTGAATCCGATCAACAACATCGTTGACCTCACGAACTTCATCATGGCCGAACTGGCGCAGCCGATGCACGCCTTCGATCGGGCGACACTGGCCGGCGATACGATCTACGCCCGACCAGCCCGCGCCGGCGAGAGCATTGCCGCGCTGAATGGCGAAAAGTATGAACTCACCCCGGCGAATCTGGTGATTGCTGATGCGTCTGGTCCTATTGCCATTGCGGGGGTTATCGGCGGGCAGCACAGCGCGATCTCCGAGGGCAGCACCAGCATTGTCCTGGAGAGCGCGAACTTCCAGGCTTCCAGCATTCGCAAGACCTCCGCAGCGCTAAAGCTTCGCACCGATGCGTCCATGCGCTTCGAGAAAGCGCAGGATCCGGCCAACACGGTTCGGGCTCTGGCGCGTGCCATCGAACTGCTGCCGCTGATCTCACCTGGGATCCGGCTGGTGGGCGGTCTCGCAGACAAGGGCGGGGAACTGGCCAGGCCCGCGCCGATCTCCCTTGATCTCGACTGGCTGGCCCGTAAACTCGGCCGCACCGTTGACCGCGACGAAGTAGAAGACATTCTCGAAAGCCTCCAATTCGGGGTTACCGAAGTCGGCCCGAATGTCTTGTCGGTATCGGTGCCTTCGTGGCGAGCGACTAACGATGTCGCGATGCCCGACGATCTGGTGGAAGAAGTGGGCCGGATGATCGGCTACGATTCCATTTCGCCCCTGCCGCCTCTGGTGCTCTGCAAACCATCCTTCGATCCGCCGGAGCGCGAGTTCCTGCGCTGGGTGAAGCGTACCGTCGCGGCACAGGGCTTTACCGAAGTTTCCAATTACTCGTTCATCAGCGAAGAAGAAGCGCGCCGTTTTGGTTTCGCCGTGGAGGATCACGTTCGGGTGCTGAACCCGATTGCCGCCGGCCAGGAACTGATGCGGACGTCTTTGCTGCCAGGCATTCATCGCAATCTGGTGGAGAACGCCAAGAACTTCGACCAATTCCGGCTGTTTGAGATTGGGCGCGAAATCCACAAAGTCCAGGATGCCAAGCCGGAGGAACACACGCATCTGATGGCGGCGATCTACTCGAAGGACGATGGCCGCGCCGCATTGCTGGAACTCAAGCGCACGGCGGAAGTTCTGGCTCGAGGACTGCAAGTCAGACCCGCTCAGGGGAACTCCTGGGAGCACACCACCCGGACAGCCGAACTCTGGTGGCAGGACCGCCAGGTCGGGCGCCTCAGCGAATTGCACCCTAACCTGATTGAGAGCGGGCGGGGTGCGGTCCTCGACCTCGATCTGGAAGTGCTGCAGGAGCTTACGCCTGCAACCGCGAAGTACACGCCGGTACGCCGCTTCCCGACCAGCGCCTTCGATCTATCGATCCTGACCGCAGAGCGCGAACTTGCAGCCACACTGGAACTGCACATCCGCCAATTCGCGGGAGACCTCGCAGAAGCTGTCGAGTATGTGCGTGAATACCAGGGCCCGCCGCTTCCGGAAGGCAGGAAAAGCGTATCGTTCCGAGTGGTCGCAGGCGCCCCTGACCGCACGCTTTCCAGTGCGGACATCACCGGCATCCGCAATCAGATCATTGAGGGACTGACCGCACTCGGCTACGAGCTCCGGGTTTAATTTGCGCTGCGCATGCGCATCAGGAGTCCGTCGAGCGCGATGGACTTCTGAATGTTCCGGCGCAGCAGGCCGGCGATTTCGTCCACGCCTTTCACTGCCTCAATAATCCACGGCCGGGAGACCCGCGACGACAGAGCGCTGAGATCGTTGCGGAGGTCGAAGTTGCGGATTCCCGTGCCGCCTTCGCGCAGAACCGTGATGTCCCGCAGAAGGTCATAGAGCAGCTTCAGGTGCAGTTCCAGCTTCTCGCTCTTGCTGCGTCCCAGGGCTTCGGAAACCGGCAGCCACGAGGCATATGAAGCGGCACCCGCTCCGGTTTTCAGCAGCGCCAGCATGGAAGCCCGGCGCTTCTGGTACTGATCGATGTCGAGTGAAGCGGCAACGCCCGGACTGCCTCCGGAAAGCGCGATGCGGCGCTCCGCATTTTCGAGTTGGCGCACGCGGGCGAAATCCTGCATCTCCTCATTCGGGAGTGGAGAGAAGTTCAGAATAACCGAACGCGACCGGATCGTCGGCAGCAGATCGTAAACGTTTTCAGCCGTCATGATCAGGATCAGGTGATCGGGCGGCTCTTCCAAAGTCTTGAGCAGAGAGTTTGCGGCCTGTTCCCCGGCGCGGTCGGCCTGATCGATCAGGAAAACGCGCCGCGTGCCTTTCAGGGGTCTGTATTGCGCACGCTCTTTCAGCAGCCGCATCTGCGGAATGCTTAGCTGGCGCAGCGGTCCATCCGGCGGGAACGTCAGAAAGTCCGGGTGACTGGCGAAAACCAGCGGGTCGTCATTGCGCTTGTCCGCCGGAAGCTTTTCGCGCGCTGCAATGGCGGACGAGTTCTCTGGCAAGCTGAGGTCGTCATGCTCGATCTTCTCGACTGCTCCGAGCAGACGGGCGGCAAAACGCCGGGCCAGCGTTGCCTTGCCAAGCCCCTCCAGCCCGGCGAACAGCATGGTCTGGGGGATGCGTTCCCGCGCGATCATGCCTTCGAGCGCGGTCCGTACGTGCAGGTTGCCCCAGTAGTTTTCAAACACGATGGGCGAGCGCCTCCTGAATTCGCTCATGAACCTGGATAACTTCGGCCCGGCCGTCTATGACGACGAACCGGTCCGGCTCCGTGGCTGCCAGAGCGAGGTAGCCTTTGCGGACATTGTCATGGAATGCGGCGCTCTCATCATCAATGCGGGCTTCTGACTGGCCGACACGCTGATTCCGCCTTTTGGCGCGTCCGAGACTGGTGTTCAGATCGATATCGATGAGCACGGTCACATCGGGCTTCAAACCCTGGCAGGCGATGCGGTCGAGTTCGAGGACAGTGTCCGTATGGAGGCCGCGGCCGCAGCCCTGATAAACCAGCGTGGAGTCGGTGAACCGGTCACATAGGACGACTGCGCAGGTTTCGAGAGCAGGGCGGATCACCTGTTCTACATTCTGCGCGCGGCTGGCGAAGTAGAGCAGCAGTTCGGTGCGGGGGTGAATCTCGGCGTTTAACGGGTCAAGCAGAATGCGGCGAATTTGCTGACCGATATCGGTGCCCCCGGGCTCTACGGTTTCGACAACAGTCCGGCCGCTGCTGCGAAGCGCTCCGGCAAGCAGGCGAAGTTGCGTGGATTTGCCGCACCCGTCAATGCCTTCAAAGGTGATAAAACGACCGCGTGGTTTCAGAACTACAATTTTCGCAAATGGTTCAGCGCAGCCAGCGCTCGTTTCTCACCGGTTCATGGGAGGAAGGCGCCGTGACGGCCGCCGGTATGGCTCCGAAACGGCGTTCACGCCGGTGGAACTGGCAGAGTGCTTGGCGGAGGTCCACAGCGTCGAACTCGGGCCACATGCGCGGGGTAAAGATCAGTTCGGCGTAGGCGCACTCCCAAAGCAGGAAGTCGCTCAGGCGCTGCTCGCCGCCGGTGCGGATGAGCAGGTCTACCGGGTTGGTGGTGCCGAGAAACTGTTCGAACCGTTCCGCCGTCACAGTTGAGCCGCCGCAAAGTTCCGTCGCCCGGAGGATCGCTTCGCGAGCCGAGTAGTCGATCGCCAGGCGAAGATGCATACGACGGCAATCGGCCGTTTTGGTCTCAGCGTCGTGAATGGTGTCAAGCAGGATGGGGGGCAGGCGATCGCGGCGCCCAATCACGGACAGACGCACGCCACTGTCGAGCAGACGCGGGGTTTCTCCTTCCAGGTACCAGGCCAGCAACGCCATGAGGGCATCGACTTCCTCCTGCGGGCGCTTCCAGTTGTCCGATGAGAAAGCGTACGCGGTGAGAGTTCCGATGCCGAGACCGGGCGCGGCCTCGACAATTCCGCGCAGGGATTCGGCCCCGGCGCGATGACCCGCCAGGCGCGGCAGGCCGAGCCGGTTTGCCCAGCGGCCATTGCCATCCATGATGACCGCGATATGCAGAGTACTTTGTGTCATAAAGTATGTGAACGCGCCCTTGATTGGTGAATGTCGAAATTGCTGATTATGCCTACTGTTGACGCGTGGCGCGGATCAGGGCTTCCATGTGAGTCAGGTAGCCTTCGAGCGCGACACGCCCTTTATCGGTGAGACGGTATTCCGAGCGGGGCACTCGCCCCTCAAATTTCTTTTCGCAGTGGATGTAGCCAGCGTCTTCGAGCTTGCGGGAGTGGACGCTGAGATTGCCGTCTGTGGTTGCCAGGATCCCCTTCAGGTCTTTAAAAGTGAGACTTTCGTTGACACAGAGTGCGCTGACGATACCCAGTCGCAGGCGCTCATGAATAATGCGGTCGAGCGCTCGGGCGCGTGAACCTGCCGATACGTCTTGCGGTCCCTGCGGCTCGAGCTTGAATGCGGACGATTGCTTAGGCACTAGCCACCAAATTTCCTTGCGATCACGAAACCAAAGATGATGTGAAGCCCGCCGAATCCGAGAGCCATCATGCCGTCGGCCCACGTGGGCGGGGCGAGAGCGGTTACGGCGCCGACAGCCAGAAAGCAGATTCCCATCAGAGGGACGACGCGGACCGAGAACGCTCCGCCGGATGATACGCCCGCGCCGTAAAGCAGCAACCATGTGGCTGGCATCATGGTCGGATTGCCGGCGCGGTAAAACACGAAGGTCAGCACTGCGCCCACGAAGATGGCGGGCACCATCGCCAGCACAAAGCGCCGGAAAGGCCGGGACATCAGTGGCGCCCCATCGCGCATCGCCTTGCGGTACGAAAAAGCCAACCCAATCACGAGGGCCAGCAGGGCTTCTCCGCTCCAGATGCCGAGCCATGCGCGCGGGCCCCGGCTCAGGTGCGCGGCGAAGGCGGCGAAGAGCGCGGTCGCGCCCATCAGGACCCCGCCTACACCCGGAACAGCGGTGAACGACCCCGCGTTTTCCATTGCGCTGCGAATGAAGCGCAGATTCGCCATGGCCTGCGTGTGCAGTTCCAGCGGTTGTTCAGCGGGCCCGCGAATGGGCCGGACGGCAGCCATGGACTGATTATAAGGACAGCGTTAAGAACTTTGCAAGACAAAGTTGTATGGCGGGATTCATTATTCCGCCAGTCCGAATGCCAGGATGGTGGTGCCAGCGGCGACTCCGATGTACTGTTTGCCGTCGAACTGATAGGCCATCGGCGATGCCTTCCAGTTCTGATTCGTTTGGAAGGTCCACAACAGCTTGCCCGTGATCGCGTCTGCTGCGGCAAACGCGCCGCTTTCATCGCAGAAAAAAACCAGTCCGGTGGAGGTCGCGAGCGTGCCACCCCAGGAATTCGCTACGCCCAGTTGCTGCGGGAGTTCCCATTTAACCGCGCCGGTCTGCAGGTCCAGTGCACGAAGAATCCGCTGCGGCCGGCCATTTGGGTCCGTTTTTTCAGCCCCGCCGAGGAATGCTTTGCCGGCTTCCCACTCGGCAGACCGCAAGGAGTAGATGGAGCACTTCTCGTTTGTTTGCATATAGAAGAGGCCGGTTGCCGGGTTATAGGAGGGCGAATACCAGTTGGTTGCGCCATCCTGCGATGGGCAGACACGCGTTCCTTCGGCGGTCGGCGCCTGACCAGGAACTTTATTCGGACGGCCATCGGGACCTACTCCCGTAGCCCAGGTCAGTTCCTTAATGAACTGTTTTGCGAGCAGGAGTTTGCCGGTGGTCCGATCCAGGACGTAGAAAAATCCGTTGCGATTGCCCTGCACGAGCAGCTTTCGCGGCTGCCCCTGCCAGTTCGCGTTAATGACCAGGGGAGTTTCGGTAGTATCCCAATCCCATTGGTCGTGCGGAGTGGTCTGGAAGTACCACTTCAGCTTGCCGGTCTTCGGTTCGAGGGCGAGGATGGAATCCGAGTAGAGATTATCGCCTCCGCGTTCGTCACCGTTGTAATCCGGACCGGGATTGCCTGTCTGCCAGAACAGCGTGTCGGTTTCGGTATCGTACACGCCGGTGAACCAGGCCGTTGCTCCGCCGTGTGTAATGTCGCGGCCCTTCCAGGTTTCGGAGCCGGGCTCCCCGGGTGCGGGCACAGTCCAAAAGCGCCAGAGCCGTTTCCCGGTCGCCTGATCATAGGCAGAGATAAAGCCGCGCACGCCTTCTTCACCGCCGGCAGTGCCGCTGATGACCATGTCTCCCACAGTGATCGGCGCCGAAGTGGCGTTGTAATTCACCTGCCAGTCCGCCATTTCGATTTCCCAGGCTATGGTGCCGTCGGTGCGATTGAGGGCGAGCAGGTGTGCGTTATCGGTGACCATGAAGATCTTTTCGCCAGTCACTGCGACGCCGCGGTTGATGCCACCAGCCGCGTTTCCGATTAGCCGGGTTGTGCGGGGGCGCTGAAAACGCCAGATCGTGCGGCCACTTCCGGCATCAAGCGCGAAACACTGATTCGCGCTGGTGACGTACATGACTCCATCCACCACAACAGGCGTGCCTTGCAGGGCGCTGACATCCGGCATAGTGAAGCTCCAGCGGGGTGCCACACGCTTCACGTTGGCTTTCGTAATCTGGCTGAGAGTCGTGTAACGATTGCCGCCGACGTTGCCGTTGTAAGTGGGCCAGTTCGTCTCAGAGGTAACTTCGCGGAACTTGCCGCCTTCCGCTTTGCGCAGGAGATGGATCTTTTTGTCTTCGGTGCGGATTTGCGCATCGTCAAGGCTTTCGTTCAGGACCATGCCCTCAAGACTCTTGCCATTCGTGAGGCTTGCCTTGATGGGATAGGCGCGGAAGCCAACCTGCCGCGGCTGCAGCGAGTGAAGGAATTTTGTGAGCGCGGTCATGTCCGCGTCATTGAGGTTGTTGGCGGGCATGCCTTTAGTGGGCAGGCCTTCGCGGACAGTGGTGGCGATAGAGGAGTCGGTAAGAGCCTTAACGCGGCCTGCGATAGGGGGGCCGAGTTCGCCGCCGTTCCCGTCGGAACCATGGCAGCCGGAGCAGCGGTTTTCGAAGGTCTTCCGACCGTCCGGAACGACGTCCTGAGCCCACGCGGCAAAAGCGACGGCCAACAGGGCCGAAATTCTGATTACTTGATTCAAGGCTTATTCTCCAGTTTCTCGGTTTACTGTATCGTAAGTGCTGGAATGCTCTCCAGCGGCGGCGGTGTTTCGGGGCGGGTGAGAGAATCTGACGCGAAACAGGAGCCGGGGCATCAGACCTACGGAAAGATGGGAAGCTTTGGTGAAGGGTGTGCGCCGAAATTGAGAACTGAAATGAGAAGGCAGTGTGTTCGGGTCGGGGCAGTGGCGTGTGTGGCGTTGTTCCTTTCGGGTGCCGGGCCGGTCCTGGTGGAAGAGCGCCTGGAGCAGGCGCGCAATCTGGGCAAAGCCTTTTATGAGAACCCGACGACGGCCAATGAAGCTATTGCCGAGTTTAAGAAAGCTCTTGATCTGGCGCCGAATTCCAATCGGGAAAAGCTGAACTATGCGCTGGCTCTGATTCATGGCGGGAAGGCTCCGGACGGCGTGGCGATCCTGAAAGAAGTGCAGCGGCGCGATGCGAAGCTGCCGCACACCTGGTTCAATCTGGGGATTTACTACCGGAAAAATGGCGATGCGGAACTGGGCGCTACGCAATTCGAAGCCATGCTGAAACTGACGCCGGAAGAACCGATCGCGCACTATCAGTTGGGCGCGCTGTACAAGCAGCTTGGCAAAAGCAGTGAGGCGGCAACACAGTTTGCGGAGGCTGCGAAGCTGAATCCGCTCCTGGCCGGGGCGCACTTTCAACTCTATAACCTCTACCGGCAGATGGGTCGCACGGATGAAGCAACACAGCAGTTGCAGGCCTTCCAGAGACTGAAGAAGCAGCAGGAAGGGTCGGCAGTTGCTGAGGATGTGGACTGGTGTAATTACGCCGAGATCTACGATCCTCCTCGTGCGGTGACGGTGTCTGGCGCGGAAGGGGCGCTGTCGTTTGACGATAAAGTGTTGCCGGGCAATGTCGATGCCAAGTCGGCTGGTTTGACCGCTATCGATGCTACAGGTAAGGGGCAGGTCGACCTCCTGGTCTGGTCAAATAAGGGCGCGGCGCTGTATCGCAATGGGACTACTCTTGCCGCGGATTCCGGATTGGGTGAATTGAAGGGCGTGGTTCATATCGCGCCAGGCGATTTCGATAACGATGGCCTGATGGATCTTTGTGTGGTGACTGAAGACGGTCCTTTGCTGTATCGCAATACCGGAGGCAGGTTCGCGAAGGTTGCGGCGGAGTTGCCGAAGGGGAGATTCGAGCGAGCGGTGTGGATCGACTACGATCACGATTACGATCTGGATCTGGTGCTGCTGGGTGAAAGTTCGGTGGTGCTGCGCAATGAGGGCTCGGCCGGATTTGCAGCGCGCTCAACCGATCTTCCCTTTGTGAGTGGCGGGCCGGTGAAGGACGCTTACAAACTGCGTGTGGAACCCGATACCAAGGCCTTCGATCTTGCGGTGTTCTATTCGAATCATGCGCCGGTGGTTTACCGGGACCAACTCGGCGGGCATTACACAACGGAAGCTTTCAACGGAAAGCCTGCAGACGCGATGCAGCTTGAGGCCGACTTCGACGGTGACGGCAATCAGGACCGCGCGCGCATCGCCGATGATGGCGCCGTGCATTTTCTGCGAAATCAGACGAAAAGTTCACATCACTGGATCCGCGTGCAACTGGCTGGCGTGAAGAGTCTCAAGCTGGGGCAGGATGCTGAAGTGGAGATCAAGGCTGGACGGCTTTACAGGAAGCAGATGTACACGGGCGTGCCGATAAGTTTCGATGTTGGCGATTATGCGCAGGTGGATGTCGTCCGCATCACGTGGATGAACGGCCTGATTCAGAATGAGACGAAGCAGGCGGCGAACAAGGCGTATCGGTATGAAGAGGCGCAGAGGCTTTCCGGATCATGCCCGATGGTGTGGACGTGGAACGGGCATGAATTCGAGTTCATTACCGATGTGCTGGGTGTGGCACCGTTAGGCGCGAGCGATGGCGACGGTTCTTATTTTCCCGTGGACCACGATGAGTTTGTATCGATTCCGGGGAAGGCGCTGGCGCCGGTGGATGGGCACTACCAGGTCCGGATTACGGAGGAGCTGAGTGAGGTCTCTTATCTGGACCAGGTGCGCTTGTATGCGGTGGACCATCCGTCTGATACGCAGATCTTCAGCAACGAAAAGTTTAAGTCGCCGCCGTATCCGGAGTTTCGTTTGTTTGGGGTAAAGCGCCGGGTTTATCCGAAAGCGGCGAATGACGGCGAGGGCAGGGATGTGCTGCCTTTGATCCGGCGGACGGACCAGAAGTATCCCGATCAATTTACTCGGACCGAAGCCGGAGTGGCGAAGGCCCACAGTCTGGAGTTGGATTTCGGTAATGCGGCCGCTTCCGGCCATGCGGTGCTGCTGCTGCAGGGATGGGTCGATTGGCCGGATGGCAGTACGTTCCGCGCGGCGTCACAGGAGATCAAGGGTGGGTTGAAGATGCCGGAATTGCAAATGCTGGATGCGGCTGGCCGGTGGCAGACGGTGAATGCGGATATGGGTATGCCGGCGGGCAAGCCGAAGACGATTGCGGTGCCGCTGGATTTCATTTCCGCGAGCCGGAAGTTGCGGATTGTGACGAATCTTTGCGTCTATTGGGATGAGATTTTCCTGAGTGAGGAGGCGGGTGAGCCGGAGGTGACGCAGACGAGCGCGCCCCTGAAGTCGGCTGATTTGCACTTCCGCGGGTTCTCTGAAAGTCGTATCGATCGGGACCGGAAACAGCCTGATACGTATTCCTATGGTCGGGTCAC
>JAUZEU010000592.1 GCA_030838885.1 Bryobacterales bacterium
GCGTCACGGGCGTGGTGGTTTACCTGATGCTTTACCATCTGTAAAACCTGCCAACCGCGTCCGAATCTGCTGCGGATCGGCGGCAATTAAGTAAATCAAGCCATACGGCACCAGCGTCGCAAGTGCCATCGGAATGGGGTGTAAACCGGGTGGCAGCGACAGCTTGATCCCCCAGGCAGCACCCGCTGCCAGCAACGCCGTCAACCACAAACGCACCAGATAGCCCGCATTGCCGGGTTCCTGCCCAATCTTTTGCCCCAGCGCCCGCCGCAATAGAATAAACTCCACCCAGCCACTGACACCGGCGGATGCAGTGAGCCCTGCCACACCCCACTTCGGATCCACGCCGAGCAATAGTGGCAGGGGCTTCGAACACAAATAACCCAACACCGTTGTGAGCGCAACGCGAATCACAGCGAACCGCAACGGCGTCCGTGTGTCCCTGAGCGCGTAGAAGGCTGAAGCATAGAGCCGCCCTTGCGTGGACGCCAGCAGTCCCACTCCGGAACCCGCCAAAATCGACCAGACATCCAAAGTATTCGCGTGCTTGAACTTGCCGCTTTCCACAATCGCGCCCACCACCAGATCGCCCAAAGCGATAAACGCCACCGCCGACGGGATGACAAAGAACGCAATGCGACGAAGGCCATTCCGAAGACGTTTACGGAGTTGCGCCGCTACCTCCTCCTGCCCGCCCATCACGCTCGACATCGCCGGCAGTTCCGATGCCGATACAGCCATTCCAAAGAGACTGACCGGCAGCAAATAAATCGTTTGTGCGTTTGCCAGCGCCGCCACCGAACCCTTTGGCAGTAAACTCGCCAGATCCGAATCGATGAATGCGCTCAGTTGCACCACGCCCCGGCTGACAAAAACGGGGACGAAGTTCCGGATGACGGTGCGCACGCTTTCCAATTGAAAAGCAAACCCGATCCGCAAAGGCTTCACCAACCGAAGAACAACCGGCAACTGTGCCGCGAACTGCGCGCCGCTGCCGATAACCGAAGCCCATGCAACAATCACTGCCAATCGCTCCTCGCCGGCGTGGGGTCCAAACCATACCAGCGCTGCAATCATCGAAAGGTTCCACAAAACGGGAACGCTGTACGACAGGAAGAAGCGGCGGTGGCTGTTGAGGATTCCGAGACACCACGCAGAAAGCACCAGCAGTCCCGCGCCAGGAAAGAAAATGCGAACCAGTGTAATGGTCAGGTCGCGCCTTGCGCCCTCGAAGCCGAAGGCGATCAAATCGATCATCAACGGCGTCGCAAGCACACCCAAAAGCACCAGCAACGACGTCACTAAGGCGAGAATCGCAAACACCGCACCTGCCACCCGGCCTGCCTCATCCCGCTTCTCCTGCGCGACCAGACTCGCGTAAACAGGAATAAACGAAGCCGACAGCACACCTTCGCCAAACAGAGTTTGCAGGAAGTTGGGAATGCGCAGCGCGGCCCGGAAGGCATCAGCAACCGGCGAAAGGCCGAAGTAGTGGGCGAAAACCCGTTCGCGCACCAGGCCGAATATGCGACTCAGAAAAATTCCAGCAGACACCAGCGCAGCAGCACCCGGCGAACGGCGGGACTTCATTGCCGGCGTCACTTTTCGAGCAGGAAGTTCCCCGCCACCATCGCATCGATTCCCGAAGAGTAGAAGCTGCGCACCGCATCGCGCGGCGTGCAAACCAGCGGCTCCCCAAACAAGTTGAAGGAAGTGTTGTAGAGGACGGGCAACCCGGTGGCCTCTCCGAAACTGTGCAGCAGTTGCCAGTAGAGCGGGTTGTCTTCTTTCGACACTGTATGTACCCGAACCAGGTTACCCGCCAAAAGCGCGCCGCGAAACTGTGCCTGATAAGCAGGCTTCACGCGGCTGACAGTCGCAAGATATCGCGCGTTCGGCCCGGCCTCAAAGTATTCAGCGGCCAGCTCAGCCGGCACCGAAGCCGCGAACTTCCGCGACGCCTCACGGTGCTTGATGAAAGCATTCAGATTCTCTGCCGAGTACGGATCATGCGGTGACGCCAGAATACTCCGGTTCCCCAGCGCGCGCGGTCCAAACTCCATGCGCCCCTGCATCCACGCCACAATGTGGTTGTCCTTCAACTGCCCAACGGCGGCTCCGATTGTCTCAGGTACAGTCGCCAGAAGCCGGAAGCGCAGCTTGCAATTCTCCAGCACCTGCTTGAATTCCTGAGCGGTGAATTGCGGCCCCAGACAATATCCACCGCCATCAATGCGGATGGCATTGCTGCCGCCCACGTTATGCCAAACCTCCAGCGCGGCCCCCAGAGCCGTGCCTGCATTTCCCGCCGCTGGCTGCGCGAAAACTCCCTCGTACCGCCCCGAGCTTTCCAGCGCGGAAACCATCAGCGCGTTCCACGCCACACCGCCCGCCAGACAGACATTCTTTGCATCCCCGGCCAGTCGCATCACATAGCCTTCCAGCGCGCGCTGCACACTGGCCGCCAGATCCGCGCGGTCCTGCGGACCCAGCTGCGCCTTGCCGTCCAGACCTAAACACTCAAAAAATTTCGCGCTGAAACCGCCCTGCCCCTGACGACCGAAATCAAAGTACGACCCGTCGAAACCGTGACCACCCGTGATCGCTTCAAACACACTCAGCCAGCGGGGCTTCCCCGCTACCGAAAGCCACTGCAACCGATGCTCATCAGCACGCGCAGCGAAACCCAGCAGTTCCGTCACGCGCCCATACAACTGCCCAATGGAATCCGGATACAGAATCTCCTCTTCCAGCGTGAGCCGGTTCCCTTCCCCCCGCCACTTCGCGCCGCACCGCAAATCCCCTTCGTGATCCAGCGTGATGACGGTTGCCTGTTCGAAAGGAGACGACAAATATGCTGACGCCGCATGTGCCGCGTGGTGATCGATCGAAACGATCCGCGCCTTCGTGAATGCCTGCAACCCGAGCGGCAGCGCCGCTCCCGGCGGCAGCGGACGGGCGAGGGCAACGTAATCCACCTCATCCGGCCCGATACCTGCGATCTGCAAACACGACGCCATCGCAGCTTCCGGCAAACGACCCGACTGGGACCGGCGTGTTAGCTTGTTTTCTTCTATTGCCGCCGCGATTCGGCCGTCCCTGATCAGAACTGCCGCAGCGTCACTCAGGACGCCGCCGATTCCGAGAATATTCATTTTCCCTTTTCGCGTTTTTCGATCTTCGCCCAGCTGTCACGCAGGGCGACAGTGCGATTGAAAACCGGCTTGCCCGGCGCACTATCAGGATCCGCACAGAAGTACCCCAGGCGTTCGAACTGTACACGCTCAAACGGCTGCACTGCCGCGAGCGAAGGCTCCAGCTTGCAACCAGTCAACACCTCGAGCGACGCAGGATTGAGATTAGCCGTGAACTCCTGGCCCTCCGGGACGTCGTTCGGGTTTTCCTTCGTAAAGAGCGGCTCGTAGAGGCGAACTTCCGCGTCGACGGCGTGCGCGGCCGACACCCAGTGAATGGTCGACTTCACCTTGCGCCCATCCGGTGCATTGCCGCCACGCGTAGCAGGGTCGTATGTGCAATGGATCTCCACCACATTGCCCTGTTCATCCTTCACCACGTCCGTGCAGGTGATCAGATACCCCCAGCGCAGCCGGACTTCCTTACCCGGCGAAAGCCGGTAATAACCCTTCGGCGGAACTTCGCGGAAGTCGTCCTGCTCAATGTAGAGCACGCGCGAGAAAGGCACTTTCCTTGTCCCGGCCGACGCATCTTCCGGGTTATTGACCGCATCGAGTTCGTCCACGCTCCCGTCGCCCTCGGGGTAGTTATCAATCACCACCCGCAACGGCCGCAGCACAGCCATCATCCTCGGGGCGCGCCTGTTCAGATCCTCTCGGACAAAGTGCTCCAGAAGCCCGAGTTCAATAATCCCGTTCGTCTTCGAAACGCCAATAGCACCGCAGAAATTCCGAATCGCTTCCGGTGTATATCCGCGGCGTCGAATGCCCGAAAGTGTAGGCATGCGAGGGTCGTCCCAACCCCGCACCAGGTTGTCCTGCACCAGCTGCAGCAACTTCCGCTTACTCAGCAGCGTGTAAGTCAGGTTCAGCCGGTCAAACTCGATCTGCCTCGGATGAAAGATTCCCAGCTGTTCGATGAACCAGTCGTACAGCGGCCGGTGGTCCTCAAACTCAAGCGTACAAATTGAATGGGTAATCCGCTCAATTGAATCCGACTGGCCATGCGCATAGTCGTACATCGGATAGATGGACCACTTGTTTCCGGTCCGGTGATGCTCCGCATTCAGAATGCGGTACATCACGGGGTCGCGCATGTTCAGATTCGGTGAAGCCATATCCACCTTCGCTCGCAACGTTCGCGCCCCATCAGGAAACTCCCCGGCGCGCATCCGTTCAAAGAGGTCCAAATTTTCTTCCACCGAACGGTTCCGGTACGGGCTCTCCTTACCCGGCTCTGTCAGAGTTCCGCGATACCGGCGCATCTCTTCAGCGGTCAAATCGCAGACAAACGCCTTCCCCGACTGGATCAGCTGAACGGCCCACGCATACAACTGATCGAAATAATCGGACGCATAAAACACTCGCTCCGTACCGTCCGGCTCTTTCCAGTCAAAACCCAGCCAGCGCACGTTTTCGATAATCGAATCGACGTATTCCTGCTCTTCCTTCTCTGGATTCGTGTCGTCGAAACGCAGGTTGGTCTTGCCGCCAAACTCAGCTGCAAGCCCGAAGTTCAGGCAGATCGATTTAGCGTGCCCGATGTGCAGATAGCCGTTAGGCTCCGGGGGAAACCGCGTCTGTACCCGCCCGTTGTACTTTTTGGTGTCAAGATCTTTAAGAACGATTTCGCGGATAAAGTTCGAAGGTGCGGCCGGTGTTTCGGCCGGCGGATGAGGAATCAGCGGAGTCATGTTCGTTTCGGTTTCTTATTTCAGTTTAGAAATGGCTCTTTCAATGCGAGCCAGGCAGGTCTCGCGACCCAGTACTTCCAGCGTACCGAACAGCGGCGGCGCAGTCTTGCGGCCACAGACAGCAACACGGATCGGCTCGAACATCTGTCCGGCTTTGATCCCCAGGTTTTCGGCAGCCGCCCGCAGAGCCGCATCCAGCCCGTCATGCGTAAACTCTGCAGTAGCCAGCGTTTCCAGAGCCTTCTCAAGGACGCGGAGCGCCAGCGCCGCGTCCCCCTTCTTCGGAATCAGTTCGGCGCTGTCATAGGGGGGGAGCTCGGTTACGAAGAAGAAATCGCCCACGGTCAGAACATCCCGCAACAGGTGAATTCGCTCCTGAATCAGTGGAATGATCTGCGCCATCTTTTCCGGCGTGATAGTGAATCCGGCGGACTCCACCACGGGCATCAGTTGCTCCGCAAGTTCCGCCGCCGCCATCGTCCGGATATGCTCGGCATTCAGCCAGAGCGCCTTGGCATCGAACGGGTTTTCTTCCGTAAAATTAATGACCGCATTGCTCCGGTTGATACCCTCGAACGAAAACACCTGCACGAGTTCCTCGCGCGTCATCTTTTCCCGATCGTCTTTCGGCGACCATCCCAGCAGGCATAGAAAGTTGATGAACGCCTGCGGCAAAAAGCCCGCGTCCCGATAAGTCGTCACCGAAACCACCGGCCCGTGCTTCCGCTTGGAAAGCTTGCTGCCATCCGGCGCGATCAACAGCGGCAGATGCGCAAACTGCGGCGCTTCCACACCAGCCGCGCGGAAAATCAGAATATGTTTGAACGTATTGGTCAGGTGGTCCTGGCCACGCACCACGTGGCTGATCCGCAGATCCGCATCATCGGCACAAGACGCCAGATGATACGTCGGAACCCCGTTGCTCCGAAGCAGCGCAAAATCCTCGATATCGTCGGTCGATTTCGACTGGTCACCATACACGGCATCGTGAAATCGAATCTCTTCGCCCGTGCGCGGCACACGAAACCGCAGCACAAACGGCTCACCAGCGACGGCACGGCGATCACTTTCCTCGGCGCTTATCTCCCGCTGACCCGGATTCGAAAGCCATGCGCCGCCAGAGTGCCCCGTCTCGGCTTCATCCGCACTGCCGGCCGGGGTGAAATCGCGATACGCCAGACCCTTCGCCAGAATCGACTCAGCCATTTGCCGGTGCAGCGCCAAGCGCTCCGATTGCCGGTACTGCTCATCCCAATCGAGCCCCAGCCACTCCAGCCCTTCGAAAATTGACTGCAGTGACTGCTCCGTATTCCGTTCCAGATCCGTATCGTCAATCCGCAGGATCATCGTGCCGCCGTGGCGGCGTGCGTAGAGCCAGTTAAAGATGAAAGTGCGCGCACTTCCGACGTGCAGAAAGCCCGTCGGAGAGGGCGCAAATCGAACTCTGAGCATTAAATTTGAGTATAGCGACGCGGCCTGGACGATAATCGTGCTGATGCGAATTCTGGCGCGTTGGGCGTGGATCCCACTGGCGATCACCGTCGCCGGCGTAGTCTACCTGTCCATGGTCAAACTGGCGAATTTCGAGGCGGCGGCAAGGGAGCCTCAGGCGGTCCGGGATGCGCCAAAGCCGTTCGTGATGCCGCCTGCACCGGTGAAACATAAGCCGGAACCAATCCCTGCTGCACCGAACGTGGATGCCAGGCCGCTTCAGCCTGCATCACCAGCCCTGCCGAAGATCGAGTTGCCGCCCTTTCACCCGCCTGCCAAAAAATGAGAACCGAATTCAGACAAGCCGTCCTCCCGAAAGAACTCCGCAGCCTGATGGCTTTCGACCGCAAGGTTTTTAGCGAAGGCGACATCTTCCCGCCCGCCTATTGGAAAGCCTGCGAATCCTGGTGGATGCTGATCGACGGCGTGAAAGCGGGCTGTTGCGCCTTCCAGCGCGACATCGATTTCCAGGAAGATCTGCACGAAGACGGCTGGAACCCCGTGCGCAAAGGCTCCCTCTACATCGCAACTACGGGACTGCTCCCGCAGTACCAGGGACGCGGTTTCGGCCCGCTCATGAAGGCCTGGCAAATCGCCTGGGCCCGATATCACGGGTTTAGCCGAATCATTACCAACACCCGTCGCAGGAACAAGCGCATGATCGAACTCAACACGAAGTTCGGCTTCCGTATCCTGCGCACCACCCCGCGCTATTATGCGGAGCCCGCCGATGCCACTGTAGTCATGGAAATAACGCTCCGGAAGCCGTCCGGATTACACAAAAACAAATAATCTTTGCTGAGCATAATCCCGGCCAAAGTCCGTTCTACTGTTCAGGAGAAACCATTTTTTAATGCGAACAAGATCCGTCACCGCTGCGCTTACCGGAGCCATGCTGCTCGCCTGCGCACCCGCTGCCCTCGCTGACCAGCACCATCAACGAAATCTCGGCGATTCCCGCTTCGTCGCCCCTGTTCCGGCGCCCGGCTATCCGGAGGCAATGGTTGTGCATGACGGTAAGTTCTACGTGTCCGGGCCCGCCGCCTTCGGCGTCGGCTTTGCTGCCGTTTTCGTCTACAGCCTCGAAGATGGAGCGTTGCTGAATACCATCTCGATTACCGGTGAACCGTACCCCGGCGGCGCGAGTTGCCTCACTTTCGATGACGATGACAACATGTACGTGCTGGTGGAAGCGCTCGGCGTGGTCCGGATCGATCATAAGACGCGTCAGCAGAGCATCTATTCACCCACGGTGCCCATCACGTTTCCGTCCAGCAACGCGGGACCATTTCTGATGAACGACCTCGCGTTCGACAAGCAGGGCAACCTCTACGTAACCGATTCGTTCCAGGCCACGATCTGGAGGATTGCCAGGGGCGGCGGAACCGCTCAGGTGTGGCTGCACGATGAAAAACTTAACGGTCTGTTCGGGCCGAACGGCCTGCGCATCGATCGTAAACACAACACCATGTACTTCACCCAAACCACCGATGCGGCGTTCAATGGCTACCTGTATTCCCTGACCATCAAGGACCACCCTGTCTATGCCGATCTCGAAGTGCTGCATGTCTGGCCGGCCAGCCAGATGGGTTTCGCCGGGCCGGATGGACTCGAATTAAGCAAGTCTGGCAAGATCTACGTGGCCCTGGCTGGAGCGAGCCAGATCTCCGTGATCGACCCTGCAATTCACAACATTGCGAACAATGAAGTGAATAGGTTCGGCGGTCCCGCGAAGACCGGCAATGCCGCCCAGCCGCTTCCATGGGCCAATCCTGCCAACATCTCCTTCGATAATGACAACCGGCGTATCCTGGTAACGAACCACGCCAGCCTTGTAAATCCGATCGACCCCACTCTGTTCGTAGTGTTCGATGTTTATGTGAACGATCGCGGACTGGAAAACGACAAGAACTAACCGCAAACAGGCACAGGGGCAGGTCCGGCATCACACCGGACCCGTCCTGACCTTTTAGAACGCGAGCCGCAGCATTCCCTTCAATGTTCCATTACAAACCTGAATACCACATAATTTGCGGCAATAGATTGTTCGCATGCATGCATACGGAGCGTTTGTACCGCTGCCTGTAAGCCCACGTCATGGTACCCGATTACTGAGGCCACCACATCCAACGCGCACGTACAAATGCCTGCGCCGGCCTTGCCTTGACAGAATGCAATTGGGTAAGTGACAGGATTGACGTTATAGACTGCTGCGAACCCTTTGAATCATCAGAACTGTCCAGCCGCCGATAACAGGGTCGAGGAAACTGGATGTTATTGCGAAGCGCCGCCCCCTTCCAAAAGGCAGATCGCAGTTAATCTGGTTTACGAACTGGAACTCCTGATCACTGGCCACAATTGCTTTTTTCTGACTCCAGTGATGCGATTTCAGGCACAGTCGTGTAACACCTGGTAATTACATTCACTATTCATGCGGAGGCAGTATGGATACTAAAGCAGCAACAACCGCACTAACCGACGTTCACAACGTCACCGTCACGGAAGCCGCGCTTCGCGCACACGTCATCAGACCCGCTCACACGGAGGGCATCATCTCGAGCAAGGGTCTGGAAGAAGGCGAGCGCCAGATCTTTCACTTCCCGCCGGCCCCCGCCTGGCACTTCGATGTCAACGGCTTCGGTCAGGCGCTGCACGCCGGTCTGAAGGATTCCGTCGCCGGGTACGTCATGGAATTACGGCAGCACGGTAAGGTCATCTATACGCTTCAGTGGAACTGGGCGAAGGCGCCGGTCGATGGGGCCGAAGGTTGGAATCCCAACGTGCGGATGCACATCGCCAGTTGCAGCAAGCTGGTCACAGCGGTCGCAATGACGAGGCTCCTCAATGAGAAGCACATCTCCTTCGACACCCCGATCGTCAACCACCTGCCCGCCTATTGGGCGAAGGGGCCGAACATCGGCAAGATCACCTTCCGCCATTTGATGACCCACACTTCCGGCTTCAATACCGGCAGTTCCGCGTCGGATTTCGGCTTTATGAAGTCGCACGTTGCGGCAGGTGTCACCGGCGTGGGTCAATACCATTACCAGAATATGAACTTCGCCTTATGCCGGATCCTGATCGCGACGATCAACGGCAACATCGCTGTGGGAGCAAACTTCGGTATTCCACTGCTTCCGAACATCAACGACGTGTTCTGGGATTTCGTCACCATCCAGGCGTATGCGAAGTACTGCCAGGATCACCTGTTTGCGCCTTCCGGCGTCTCAGGTCCTTCTCTCGATCACCCGAACCCGGACGCGCTCGCTTACAAGTTCCCCGTGAATGGCCCCGGCTGGAACTCAGGCGACCTCTCCTCCATGAGCGGCGGCGCGGGCTGGCATATGTCGCCCAACGATCTGCTCAGTGTGATGGGCGCGTTTCGGCGCAACAACAACATCATGAGCACGGCACAGGCGCAGACCATGCTCGATAACAGCTTCGGCATCGACATGACGCTGCAAACCCCGCTCGGCAAGCTCTACAACAAGAATGGCTTGTGGCAGAACGGCAGCGGACAAATCGAACAGAGCCTCGCTTATTTCCTCCCGCAGGACATGGAACTGGTGGTGCTGACAAATTCGCCGATCGGCGCGGGAAATCAGTTCTTCCGTGACGTTGTTACAAATCTAATCACGGCGAATATCAAGAGCTGATTTTCTTTCCGAGCCCCAACCGTCCGGGAACAGGGACATTCGGTCAAGCCCCGTGGTTGTCTCTGATAGTCATGGCTCGGAAACTTCGAAATCTAAAATTCGGCAGTCGCCTGGTTGCGCCATCGGATATAGCAATACAGCACGCCGCACAACGCCAGGGCTACTCCCAGGAAGTGCCACAAGTGCTCTTTCAGGAAAGCCGTGGACTCCATCCCCAGCCGGACGCCCAGCCACGCTTCGCCGAAATACCGCACGAAGCGGGCCACCAGAACAACGCCGACGAACTCGCTCAATGCTGTCCCCATCACGCCTGCGCTGATAACGAACACCTTCAGCGGCAGCGGGATGGGAACAAGGGCGGGGATAAGCACCGTCACCATCCCATAGCGCTTGAACCACCTTCGAAACCGGGCAGCACGACTCCCTGGCGCAGCGCTGTCCATATATTTGCGGCCACCCTTGTGCGCCGCCCAGAAAAGCATCGTGCTTCCCGTAGTGGAACCAATGACCGCGAGACCGGCGCAGAGCCAGGCCACCGAGGGAGTCTTAACCGCAATCAGAATCAGCAGCGCGTCAAAAACGCCGGCGACCGGCACCCCGGAAGAATCGAGAATCGAGAGCAGAAGAATACCTGCCGGGCCCCAGGCTACCAGCACGTCGGTGAGATGGCGGAACAATTTCCAATCTTAACGCGTCAGAATAGAGTTATGCGTCTCAATGGGTTTCTGTTCGTAGCGCCGCTTCTTCTCACGGGTAGTGCACTACTCGCTCAGAAAGCGACCATGTTTGAGGCGCATCTCGCTTCCGGCAAGGCCGCGCTGCAGCAAAGTCGTTATGTGGAAGCCGACCGTCTGCTGCGGCTCGCCATTCAGGACTCCGAATCCCTGGACGAAACCGATCCCGCCGCTCCGGGCCACTTGGCGGAGGCGCTCGAAACCCTCTGCGATCTGGACCTGCTCACCGGCAAATACGATGAAGCGATCGCGTTTCAGGAGCGCGCGGTGGCGACACTCGAAAAGCCGCTCGGGTTGGAGAGCCACGATCTTGTACCGCACCTCCTCCGTTTGGCAGGCGCCTATCGCGCGGGGAGTTGGACTCCCAAAGCGCTTCCCGTTCTGCAGCGTGCCCTGGCTCTCGATGTCCGCGCACTGGGCCCGGATGATGCGAAGGTCTCTGCTGATTACGACAGTATCGCCAGCGCCGATATGGAGATGAAGCAGTTCACCGAAGCCCGCGTCGCCTATGAGCAGGCGTTGAAGACCCGAATCAATCGTGTTGGGTCGGACCACCTGGATGTGGCCACCAACTACCTCAATCTGGCGCTGCTCGAAGAGCGCGATCAGAAGCCCAAAGCGGCGCGCACCGATTATGAGCAGGCGCTGGCGATCTCCGAAAAGAAACTGGGCGACGAAAGTTACTCGCTGACGGGAATTTTGGACCGCCTTGGCCTTATGCTGCGCCGGGAGAAGAATTTCGGCGATGCGGAGCCCGTGCTGCAGCGCTCGCTTTCCATCCGCGAAAAGACGCTCGGCGCGCGGCATAGCGACGTTGCTCCGGCGCTCGATAATCTGGCGCTCACTTACTTCTACGACAACAAGTTCGTGGAAGCGGAGCCGTTGTTCACAAGGTCTCTGCAGATCTGGCTCGCTACGCAAGGGCAGAACAGTCCTCTGGTGGCACAGGCGCTGGACAACCTGGGTGCGCTCTACTCCGCACAGCAGAAGTTCGACCAGGCCGAACCGCTGTTCAAACGCGCGCTGTCCATCCGCGAACGGCAGGACGTGGAAAGCCTGGCCAACCTCGCACTCGTTTATCAGGCAAAGAATGACGCCAAAAACGCTGAACTCTACTTCCAGCGCGCCATTCTGATTGGCGAAAAATCTCTCGGCGCCGAGAAGATGGAAATCGGAGAAACGCTCGAGGAGTACGCGACCTTTCTCCGGGCCACTGGGCGCATGGCTGACGCGAAGAAAATATCCGCACGCATCCAGGAGCTAAAGGCTCAGGCACAGCCCCGCTGATTACCAATTAGCGATTACGGCTTATCGGTGTCGAACTTAATGCTCGTATCGGCGCCGAATTTCCTGTAATTGCGGAAATCGATCACGTTCCGGGTGCATTCGGCGCTCCCCCGGATACAGCTCAGGGCCTCAGAATGCGCAGGCAACAGATACTTCTGGTCGCCGATCAGCACGTAATCGTAATCCAGCGCGGACTCCACGGCATCCAGCGGGAATGCTTTCGGCATGTTCTTGGCCGACATCTCAATGCGGAGCACCCGCGAGTTTTCTTTGTCAATCCAGATAGTGCCCGTGTAGCCCGGATGGTATGACTCGGCGGAAGCATGGATCTCCCAGTTCGAATTCGGCTGCTCCACGGAATAGTCATATTTGTACGCGGCCCGGTTCACAATGGTGGTCGTGCGCTTATTGTGAAAATCGGCGTCGGTCTGCGGCGCCAGGAGGTTCAGCTGGATAGTCACAAATTCGCCGGTGGACCAGGAGCCTGTCTTCTCAATCGAGTCCTTGGGAGCCTTTCCGTTCACAAGAATGTTCTTGTACGTCTCTTTCCCACCTTCGGCGATCACATCGGCGGTGACAACGTCCAGCGCCTGCCAGGACGTGCGATTACCTTTGGCGGCTTCCGTCTGATAGCGGGTGGTGAACTGCTTCACCACGTAGTTCGGCAGCGTTTCCGAGAAGTGCCATGCCGCCTCGCGAGCGCTCTGAATCACCGGATCTCCGGAAGGCGGCCCGGACATGGGTGTGCTTCGCGCGCTGGATTCAGCAGGCCCGACTGTGGGCGCGGAGGGCAGACGAGTCACACCGTTCGCATCTTCCGCGCGGATGCTGGGGCGAGCGGAAGCTACGGTTTCGGGTTCGGAACCCGCGGGCGGCGTGCGATCGACGCGGGCCGGGGCTCCGCGACGCAGTACCGGCGGGCCGGGGTCATCGGATTCACGCGGAACGGGCTTGCTCTGGGCGACAGGTGCCGGCTGCCTCCGCGGCGCCGTTACAGTCTGATCGTCGTCGGGCGTCGTGATCTGGGCTCGCGGGGCTTCGCGAGGCTTGTCAATGGTTGCCGCGTCTGCGCTGGAACTTGCACCCGAGCCAGAGCGTTTCAAAATGGGGCGGTCGGGATCGTCGTCCTTGCTTGACGAAGCGGGTTTATCGGAAGAACGGGAAGACGACGATCCCGTCGAGGACGAAGGCGCCGAGGATTTCGCGTCCGATACCTCCGTCGGCGAGGCCTTTTTCAAAAGGCTCACCCGGATGGCGTGATAGAAGTTCTGGTTGTCGCGAGCCGCGTCGATCGAGACTTCATCACCAGTGTCGAAATCGCCGAACCGGCCCGTGCCACCGGAGTTGGAGATGTATTTGGTATTCCGGTCAACGGAGACTGCGATAGTGCGGCCATCACCCGGATCGAGCATCAGCTGTGAGGTGGAGATTCGCTGCAGTTTGCCGCTAAGCTGTTCGCTCGCCTGGTTCGCTGTGTTCCTTCGGCGTCCTGGCAGCTGAATGCCACCACCACTGCCGGGGTAGCCAGTACCGTTGCCGCCGGGATAACCGGGTCCGCCGGCGCCGGGAAAGGGGCTTCCAAACTGGGCGAAAACCGGGATGTCAGCGCACATCAGGAGCAGCAGCGGGAGGGCGAACCGGGTTGCCATACCCGCTATGGACGACAGCACCCCGTAGCGCGTTTCAGACGCATACATCATAGTCCCGACTCTAGAGGACGGTGGGATGCAGGTCAATCCCCCTCCCTGGGGCACGCCGCGCAGCGACACGGAAGCTGCAAACACGACTAATCCTGGAAGTAAGAAGCTTTGGGACATCCTTGATAAGTAATTGTCAAGAGGG